>NZ_JBKKKY020000040.1:0-26849 GCF_046613545.2 Aphanothece microscopica RSMan92
CCGCTACACCGGTGTGTCAGCGACGGTGCGGGCCCTGGTGCCGCTGCAACGCCGGTTTCGCGCCATCGGGCTGCTCGACGGGGGCCACCTCGGTCTCCCTCCCGGCATGGCGGTCGGGGATCTGCTGCGCCAGGGCTGGAGCCGGCCCCGGCCCTGGCGCTGGCGGGTCTGGCATGCGCGTCGGGATCTGGAGATCGTGCTGGGTCTGCTGCTGCGATCCGTGCTGCGCCAGCCGTGGCGGGTGCTGTTCACCTCGGCTGCGCCCAAGCCTCCCGGCGTCGGGCTGCGCTGGCTGATCGGCCGCTGCGATGCCGTGATCGCCACCTCAGGCCGTTCCGCGAGCTTTCTGCCACCCGGACGGGTCACCGCCACCATTCACCATGGCGTCGACACGGCGTACTACACGCCGGGGGATCGCTGGGAGAGCGACCTGCCGGTGGTTTCCGCCGACGGCTCGGGGGGGGCGTACCTGATCGGCTGTTTCGGCCGCATCCGGCCGAGCAAGGGCTGCGACTTGCTGGTGGAGGCCCTGATTGCGCTGCTGCCGAGCCGGCCGCTGTTCTCGGCCATCTTCACGGGTCTGGCACGGCCTTCGGAGCGCGCCTACCTGGACGGGATGCTGGCCCGCATCCGCGCCGCGGGGCTGGAGCACCGCATTCGCTTCCTGGGCGATCTCGATCGCGACACGGTGCGTGGTTGCTACCGCCGCACCCTGCTGTGCGTGGCGGCGTCCCGGCGGGAGGGATTCGGGCTCACCCCCCTGGAGGCCATGGCCTGTGGCTGTGCGGTGCTCACGTCAGGGGCCGGCGTCTGGCCGGAGCTGATCGATGGGGCGGTGGGACGACGCTTCGCTACCGGCAGCCTGGAGTCCCTGACCCATGAGCTGGCCCTGCTGACCGCGGAGCCGGCGGAACTGGTGGCGATGGGACGCCGTGCCCGCCAGCGGGTGCTGGAGCGCCACTCCCTCGCGCGGGAAGCGGCCGCGATCGACGCTGTCTATGCCGGGTTGCTCGGATCCGGGTTGCTCGGATCGGCTCCCGCCCTGCCTGGCTGAGCAGCCCGGTTGGGTCGGAATCCTGCTCAGCTGCCGCTGCTGATGCTCACGCGGCGCTGTTCGCCGCCCCGCTCGATCACAGCCGCATCCCCGCTGGCCGAGCGGAGCCGCCAGCCGCTGCTGCCGATCGATTCGCCCACGGCGGCGCTGGTGGAGGAATTGCCGATCTGGAAGATTGCGGCACCGCCGTGACCCGGTGCCTGCACCACCCCCACGAGTTGGGGTGCTGGGCCCCCGCCCCCACCCGACCCCGATGCCCCGGCCGGGCTGCTGGAGCCGCTGTAGGACCGGCTGGAGCCGCTGGCGGCGGGGGCCGGACTGCCCACCCTGCTGCTCATCGGCACCTTCAGCACGTTGGCGGCGGGTGCTCCGCTGGCTGGAAGGGTGGCCAGTTCCTCCATCCAGGGTTCGGCCGGCGGTGGGGGCGGCAGAGAGGGATCCTCAGCCGTGGCGGCCAGATCTGGCTGGGGCTGCACCGCTGCGCTGGCCTCCGCCGTGGCCGGCCCCATCGAGCGGAGTCGCTCGATCAGCAGCATGTTGCGTTCCTGCCGAATGGCCTGCTGGCTCTGGTTCCAGACGCCCAGGGCCATCAGGCCGATGCCGGCCATCACGGTCACGGTGAGACTGACACTGGCCAGCACCAGGGTGGGCTGGTGGCGGGCCGATGGAGCGGCTGCGGGCCTGCGTGGGAGCGGCTTCTGCCGTGGAGGGGAGCCCGGGGCGGGCGCCGGCGAAGGGGCGACGGCAGTGGCTGGGACGGCCGAGGTGGCGACGGCCGAGGTGGCGACGGCAGTGGCGGGGCGGCTGATCTCGTCGGCTGTCGCCGGGGTGTCGCAGATCTCGACCTCGATGGCGGCCTCCGGCGAGAACACCCGGTTGAGCACCTGCTCCGCCCGCAGTTCCCAGTAGGCCTTGGAGGTGGGAATGCCACGAACCGGCGTCACAGGCCCATCCCCAACGAAGTGGGGCACAAGGTACTCCGATTTCGTCGGGCTGACGAGGGGGCGACGGTTGGCATCTCCGCTCCAGGCTGGTGGTTCTCAGGCGGCCCGTGCGCCGAAGGGCCTCATGGCGCGAGCTCCGGTGCCCTCCAGCAGCCGATCCAGAAAGGTGCCGGAGTGCAGAAGTCCCTCGTAGAAGTGAACACCGAGGAAGGTCTGGGAGCCATCGGGCTGGGACCAGCAGGTGGCGACCGGGATCCGCATCTCGGCGATGCCGATCGCGGGGCGCAGCACCAGCTCGAAGCGACTGCCGCGCAGGAACTCCACGGCGCTGTGGGTCAGCAGGCAGGCGCCCGCGCGGCTCAGATCCCACAGCACCCCATGGTGCTGGGGGTCACCGCCGGCCCAGAGCTCGGTGGTGATGCCTCCCGCCGTCAGGGGGATGATCCGCCGCGGGATGGTCCGTTGGCAGATGCCGGAAGCCGTCGATGGAACGGGCAGCGCCTGACCGGCGGAACGGAATCCCATGGTTATCCCTGCATTGGCGCCTTCTTATCAGTGCTAGACCAACCTGTCCAGGCTGCGCAAATCGCCGGGAGGGCTCCAGCCTGTAGCTGCTGCTACCGGGTGTTCCCAGGGCCCAGGTGCCGTCAGGCCCTAGCCGACCAGCATCATCTTTGCAAAAGTCATCTTCGCAAAAGTCATCGTTACAACAATCATCGTTGCAGGCGTCATCCCAGCAGAGCCTGGGCGTGGTGCTCGAGATGGTCGTCGATGAAGCTGGCGATGCAGAAGTAGCTGTGGTCGTAACCCTCCTGCAGGCGCAGGGTCAGCGGCTGACCGGCGGCGGCGGCGGCGGCGGCCAGCGCCTGGGGATGCAGCTGGGTGTCGAGGAAGGGATCCGCCGTGCCCTGGTCCACCAGGATCGGCAGGGGGGCGCCGCCGGCCTCCGCGCTCCCCCAGGCCAGCCGCCCCGCCGCCAGCAGGCCGGTGGCATCCCATTGCTGCCAGCCCTCGTCCTCCGGACCGAGCAGATGGCCCAGGGCCTTCTGTCCCCAGGGGCAGCGGCTGGGGCTGGCGATCGGGGCGAAGGCGGAGACGGCCCGGTAACGCCCGGGGTGCCGCAGGGCGGCCACCAGGGCCCCGTGACCCCCCATCGAGTGACCACTGATGCTGCGGCGTCCGTTCAGGGGCAGGGCCGCCTCCACGCAGCGGGGCAGCTCTTCCACCACGTAGCTGTGCATGCGGTAGTGGCTGGCCCAGGGGGCCGCGCCGGCATCCACGTAGAACCCGGCGCCGTGTCCGAAATCCCAGCTGCCTTCGGGGTCGTCCGGCACCGCCGCCCCCCGCGGACTGGTGTCCGGCATCACCAGCGCCAGGCCCAGCTCCGCGGCCCGTCGCTGGGCGCCGGCCTTCTGGCTGAAGTTCTCATCCGTGCAGGTCAGGCCGGACAGCCAGTACAGGGCTGGAACCACTTCACCGTCCAGGGCTGCCGGCGGCAGGAACACCCCGAACACCATGCTGCAGCCCAGCTCCCGCGCCTGGTGGCGGTAGCGGCGCTGGGATCCGCCGAAACAGCGGCTGTCGCTGAGCAGTTCGAGCTGGGACACGGATCAGGACCGGTTCAGAAGTGGATCACGCTGCGGATGCTGCTCCCCTCGTGCATCAGTTCGAAGGCCCGGTTGATGTCCTCCAGGCCCATCGTGTGGGTGATGAAGGTCTCCAGCGGGATCTCTCCCCGCTGGGCCTTCTCCACATACAGCGGCAGTTCCGTGCGCCCCCGCACCCCCCCGAAGGCCGACCCGCGCCAGACCCGCCCGGTCACCAGCTGGAAGGGGCGGGTGCTGATCTCCTGGCCGGCCCCGGCCACCCCGATGATCGTGGATTCACCCCAGCCCTTGTGGCAGGCCTCCAGGGCCGCCCGCATCACATCGACGTTGCCGATGCACTCGAAGGAATAGTCCACGCCGCCATCGGTCAGATCGATCAGCACCTGCTGGATCGGCGCGTCGTGGTCGCGGGGGTTGATGCACTCCGTGGCGCCCAGCTGGCGGGCGATGGCGAACTTGGCCGGATTCAGGTCGATGCCGATGATCCGCGACGCCCCGGCCATCACCGCGCCGATCACCACCGCCAGGCCGATGCCCCCCAGGCCGAAGACGGCCACCGTGCTGCCGGGCTCCACCTTGGCGGTGTTGAGCACGGCACCGATGCCGGTCGTCACCCCGCAGCCCAGCAGGCACACCTGCTCCAAAGGCGCTTCCTTGCTGATCTTCGCCACCGCGATCTCCGGCAGCACGGTGTACTCCGAGAAGGTGGAGGTGCCCATGTAGTGGTGCAGCATCCGGCCGTCCCTGGAGAAGCGGCTGGTGCCATCGGGCATCACCCCCCGCCCCTGGGTGGCGCGGATCGCCTGGCAGAGGTTGGTCTTGCCCGACAGGCAGAACGTGCAGCGACGGCACTCCGGCGTGTACAGGGGAATCACGTGGTCGCCCACGGCCACCGAGCTGACGCCCTCGCCCACGGCCTCCACGATGGCGCCGCCCTCGTGGCCCAGGATCGCCGGAAACAACCCCTCCGGGTCGGCCCCCGAGAGGGTGTAAGCGTCGGTGTGGCAGACCCCGGTGGCCACAACCCTGAGCAGCACCTCACCCGCCTGGGGTGGGGCCACATCCACCTCCGTGACCTCCAGGGGCTGGCCGGGGCCCCAGGCCACGGCGGCTCGGCTGCGGATCATCCCTTCGGCGCGGTTCCCGCCATCCTGACGCTCACCCGGCCGTCCCCACCGCGGGCAGCGGCCGCCGCCGCTTCTGCAGTTCGAGCCAGAGCATCAGCGCCGTGATGTCGGCGGGGCTCACGCCGGGCACCCGGGAGGCCTGGCCCAGGGTGTGGGGTTGGACCGCCGTGAGCTTCTCGCGGGCTTCGCGGGAGAGCGTGCCGATGGCGGCGTAGTCCAGGCCTGGCGGGAGGGGCCGCTGCGCCTGTTTCCTCACCTGATCGACCTGCTGCTGCTGACGGGCCAGGTAGCCGCTGTACTTGATGTCGATCTCGGCCGCTTCGCGCACGTCTCTCGGCAGGGCGGGGTCCGCCAGACCGTGGGCCACCAGATCGTCGCTGTGGAAGCCCGGCCGGCGCAGCAGCTCGGCCAGGGTGATCGAGCCCTTGATGGCGGCCTGGGTCGCCGCCACGATGGCGCTGGCGGCGGCGTCGCTGGCCTTGAGACGCACGGTCTCCAGGCGGCGTTTTTCGGCGTCGATGGCCTCCTGCTTGCGGCTGAAGATCTCCCAGCGGCGCGGCTCGATCAGGCCCAGTTCGTGGCCCAGGGGCGTGAGCCGGCGGTCGGCGTTGTCACCCCGCAGCACCAGGCGGTATTCGCTGCGGCTGGTGAGCACCCGGTAGGGCTCGCGTAGATCCTTGGTGACCAGATCGTCGATCAGCGTGCCGATGTAGCTGCCCTCACGGGGGAAGTGCACCGGCGCCTCGCCCCGGACCTGTCGGGCTGCATTGAGCCCCGCCACGAGCCCCTGGGCGGCCGCCTCCTCGTAGCCCGTGGTGCCGTTGAGCTGGCCGGCGCTGAACAGTCCCGCGATCCGTTTCGTCTCCAGCGAGGGCTTCAGCTGGGTCGCCGGCAGGTAGTCGTAGTCCACGGCGTAGGCCGGCCGCAGCATCACGCAGTGCTCCAGGCCCGGCAGGGTGCGCAGCAGTTCGAGCTGCAGCCGCTCCGGCAGGCCCGTGGAAAAGCCCTGCACGTAGATCTCCGGGGTGTCGCGACCCTCCGGTTCCAGGAAGATCTGGTGGCTCTCCTTGTCGGCGAAGCGCACGATCTTGTCTTCGATCGAAGGGCAGTAGCGGGGCCCTTTGCTGTCGATGAAGCCGCCGTAGATCGGCGTGAGGTGGAGGTTGTCGCGGATCAGCTGGTGGGTGGCCGCGGTGGTGCGGGTGATGTGGCAGCTCATCGGTTCGCTGCTCACCCAGGCCGCCGGATCGAAGGAGAAGTAGCGCCCTTCGGCGTCGCTGGGCTGCTCCTCCAGCCGGTCGAGCGCGAGGCTGCGCCGATCCACCCTGGCGGGAGTGCCGGTCTTGAGCCGGTCGGTCTGGAACCCGAGGCCCTCCAGGGCCTCGGTGAGCCCGACGGCGGCCTGTTCGCCGGCGCGGCCGGCGCTCATCGACTGGTTGCCCACCCAGATCCGGCCCCCCAGGAAGGTGCCGGTGGTGAGGATGACGGCCCGGGCGGCATAGAGGCTGCCGAAATAGGTGCGAACCCCGGTGATCCGGCCGGCCGGACCCTGGCCTGGTTCCCAGCCGGCGCCGCCGCCATCGGTCTCACCCTCCACCTCCAGACCGGTCACCATCGCCTCGCGCAGGGCCAGGTTCGGGGTGTGCTGCAGCAGCTGGAGCATCTGCCGGGCGTATAGCCGCTTGTCGGTCTGGGCGCGCAGGGCCCACACGGCCGGGCCGCGGCTGGCGTTGAGCACCCGCTTCTGCAGGGCCGTGGCATCCGCCAGCCGGCCGATCACGCCGCCGAGCGCATCCACCTCATGCACCAGTTGGCTCTTCGCCGGGCCACCGACGGCCGGGTTGCAGGGCTGCCAGGCGATGCGGTCGAGGTTGAGCGTGAACAGGGCCGTGCTCAGGCCCAGCCGGGCCGCGGTGATCGCCGCCTCGCATCCGGCGTGACCACCTCCCACGACGATGACATCGAACGTTTCGGTTGCGCCGCCGCTGCCCGGGTCGGCGGCAGGAGTTGACCAGGCCATCCGCAGATCCTATTCAGGCTGCTTCGCGCCGATCCAGGCATAGCGGATCGTGTAGGCCTCTGGCGTCCCCCACCCCCAGAGCGGTGGCGCGGACACCGGCTGCAGCTCCCCGGCCCGGAGGGTCCGGCCGAAGCGGGTCTGCAGCAGCGTCGTGAGTTCCTCCGCCCGGTGGTTGGGGTCGACCAGCACCAGCACCCGGGCGTCCTGGCCGGTGTGGCGCCCATCGCCCGCCGCGATCGTCACTTTGGGGGTCAGCACCGGCGTCGCCTCGAACACCTGGCGGGCGTTCCCCCCCAGGAAGGTACCGCTGGCCACGATCCAGTCGGGGCGGCCCTGCTCCCGCTGCACTTGCGCCAGCAGCGGCAGCAGGGGCGCGGTGCGGCTGTCGTTGCGGCCGGTGAGCCCCGCCAGGACCGTGCGGCCCGGCAGCAGCAGGGATGTGGCGGTGGCGGCCACCACGGCGGCCGCCACCAGGGCGCGCTGGCGGCGCCGATCCAGCGCTCCGGCCAGCACCGCCACACTCACCGGCGCGTAGAAGAGGAGGGGCTGATACCAGCGGTCCTTGATGCGGCTGGCCCCCGTTGCCAGCACGAAGGCCAGCAGCACCGCCGCCAGGCAGAGGGGCAGGCGCAGCAACAGCCGGGCACGCTGCGATCGCCCCCCGCCGATGGCCGCCGATGGCTGCTCCTCCCCGGCGGAGGAACTTCGCCACAGCACGGCCACGGCGGCGAGCCAGAACGGGCTCAGGAAGGCCAGGGCGGCGGCGGCGGCGCTGAGCAGGCCCCTGGGCCGGCTGGCGAGCCCCCCCTCCAGTTCCAGTTTCTCCAGGCCCCCCAGGGACAGCGGGGCATGGTCCACCACCCACTGGAGGTGCGGGAGCACCAGCGCCGCCGGGATGGCCAGGCTCAGGATCAGCCGGGGCCTCAGCAGCACCCGGCGGAAGGACGGCAGGCTGAGGGCTGCCAGCACCAGGCTGGCGAGGAAGAGGCCGTAGCTGTATTTGCTGAGCAGGCCGGCCGCAGCCAGCAGGCCGAGCCCGGCGTAGCCGGTCGCGGTGGGTTGCCGTTGCAGCCGCAGCAGCTGCAGCAGGGTCAGGGCCGCCACGCTGGTGGCCAGCACCGAGTGGGTGAGATCCCGCTGCGACTCCCAGATGAGCTGGGGAATCAGGGCCAGGCCGCTGACGGCGATCAGCTGCTGCCGAGCGCTGAACGCCAGCTCCCGTCCGACCCCCAGCAGGGCGGCCACCAGCAGGCTGAGCAGCCCCACCTTCAGGCCCAGCAGGGGCCACAGCGCCGGCCCCGTGACCAGGAACACCAGCTTGACCAGATAGGTGTAAAGCGGGGGCTGGGGCCCGTAGCCCAGCTGCCAGCTCTGGCTCAGCAGCAGTTGTTCCGCCTGATCGCGATCCGCCGTTCCCGACACCAGACCCTGGCTGATGGCATTGAGCAGCAACCAGGCGGTGCAGATCAGCCATAGCCGCCGTTCACCCCCTCCCTCGCGGCCCGTGCGGGGCTCAGTCCTTCCAGGCATCGCCGATCCAGCGAACGGGCATCACGAAGTGACGCAGCTGCTCCCAGGGGTGGGGGCTGGCCAGGGCGGCGGCGATGTGGCGGCGGCGCCCCCGGTAGGGCGGGCTGTCCGCTTCCCAGCGACCCGCCACCACCTCCGCCGGATTCGGCCCTCCCGGGAAGGTCACGATGCGGGCCCGGCGGGGCTGCGGTGCCGGCCGCAGATACCGCAGCGGCAGGGGCCCCAGGCAGTGGAGGCGGAAGTGGCGATTCCAGCCCCGGGGCCAGAACTGCAGGTCACTTCCCACGCAGTGGGTGACGTAGTGCTGCTCGTACTGGAAGCGGTCGGCGATGGCCTGGGGATCGGCCTGGAACCGCTCCAGGATCTCCGGCCGGGAGCCGATCAGGAAGCGGAAGACAGAGGTCTGGCCGAGGCCGCTGAGGGGCTTGGACCAGTTCCGCTCCAGGATCACCGCATCCCGGGCCCCCAGCGTGAAGTAGCCATCGAGGGAGCCGATGATCACCGAGTCCAGATCCACGAACAGGGCCGGACCCGACAGGCCGTGCAGATCCCGGTTCCAGAGACTGAGCTTGCGCCACTTGCCGCGGGAGCGCTGGGGGAGCTCGCAGTTCAGCGGCGGCAGCGGCAGGCACTCGATCTCGGGGCGGATGCCGTCGGTGTCGTCGGTGAAACAGATCACCCGAAACGGGCAGCTGAGATGGCGGGCGACCATCCCGTGGAGCCGGTTCACATAGTCGGGGCCGTACTTCCGCCCCCATTTCATGGACAAAACCTGCCTGACCTCACCCTCCGCGCCCGCTGCCTGGCTGCCCAACCCCAACTGTCACTGGTGTGGGCGAAAGCCTAGGGCGACCTCAGGCCGCCAGGTTTCGGAAGCGCGTGAACTGGGGCTCGAACAACAGTTTCACGGTGCCGACCGGGCCGTTGCGGTGCTTGGTCACGATCACCTCGGTGATGCCCCGGTCCGGAGTCTCGGGGTTGTAGTACTCGTCGCGGTAGATCATCAGCACCAGGTCGGCATCCTGCTCGATCGATCCCGATTCCCGCAGATCACTGAGCATCGGCCGCTTGTTGGTGCGCGATTCCACCCCCCGGCTGAGCTGGGAGAGGGCCATCACCGGCACGTTGAGTTCGCGGGCCATGCCTTTGAGGCCGCGGGTGATCCGGGAGAGCTCCTGCACCCGGTTGTCAGGGGTGGACCCCTCCATCAGCTGCAGGTAGTCGATCACGACCAGTCCGAGTTCCTTGCCGGTTTCGGCCATCAGCCGCCGGCAGAGTGAGCGCATCTCCAGCACGCCGGCGTTCGGTTTGTCATCGATGAAGAGCGGAAGCTGGCCAAGGCTGTTGATCCCCTGCCCCAGCAGCGGCCATTCCTCCTGCTGCAGCCGGCCCGTGCGCAGGCGGCCGCTCTCGATGCCCACCTCCATCGACAGCAGGCGGTAGGTGAGCTGCTCCTTGCTCATCTCCAGGGAGAACACGCACACCGGCAGCTGGTGCAGCTGGGCCACGTTCTTGGCGATGTTGAGCACGATCGAGGTCTTGCCCATGGCCGGCCGGCCGGCCACGATGATCAGGTCACTGCGCTGCAGTCCCTGGGTGATGGCGTCCAGGTCGTAGAAGTTGACCGGGATCCCCGCCACCGAGGTGCCGAGCGAGCGGCTCTCGATCTCGTTGAAGGTGCTGGTGAGAATCTCGGCGGTGGGGGTGAGCCCGACGGAGGGCTTCTCCTGGCTGATGGCGAAGATCTGCTGCTCGGCCTCATCGAGCACCTGCTCCATGGGCTTGCTCTGGTCGAAGCCCAGCCGGATCACCTCGTTGCCGGAGCGGATCAGCTGGCGGCGCAGGAACTTGTCCATCACCAGGCGGGCCACCTGGTCGATCGAGGCCGTCGAGATCGTGCGCTCCACCAGCTCCACCAGCCGGCCGCTCCCCCCCACCTTCTCGAGGGCCCCGGTGTCCGCCAGCCAGGCGGTCATGGCGGTGAGGTCGGTGGGCTTGCCCTGGCTGTGCAGCATCAGGGCCGTGCGGTAGATCTCGCGGTGGGCTCCGAGGTAGAAGGCCTCCGGCTGCAGCAGGTCGGCCACTCGGCTGATGGCATCCGGGTCCAGCAGGATGCCGCCCAGCACGGCCTCCTCGGCCTCCAGGTTCTGGGGGGGGACGGAGTCGGGCAGCGCTTCGAAGCTGGCCTCCTCCCGGGGCCTGCTGCGTCGGGAGGCTGGGCGGGGGGGGTCGCCCTCAGGATCCAGGTTCGTCAGAGGAATGCTCACCATCGCTCCAGGTTCGCTTGGGTGCAGGCAGGATCCCGGGCGGGGCTGACGGAGGGGACCGCCATTCTGCAGCCATCGCCTCCGTCGTCGGGTTCCGGCGGCCGGGGTGGGTGGGGCGGGGTCCCAAGCAAACGCCCCGGGGCCGGAGAACCGGCGACCGGGGCGTGGGCCAGGGTGGCTTGAGGGGGAGGCGAGCAGGCCGGGACAGCCGCCCTGGCCCTGGGTCAGTGGCTCAACTTCAGTGGCTCAACTTCAGTGGCTGACCACTTCGAGGTTGATCTCGGCCACCACCTCGGGGTGGAGCTTGACCTGCACCTTGTAGGTGCCGGTGCGGTGGATCTCGGGCACGGTGATGTCGCGGCGGTCCACATCTTTCTTGGTGGCGGCCTCGATGGCTTCGGCCACATCACCGTTGGTCACGGTGCCGAACAGCACATCGTCACCGCCGGTCTGCTTCTTGACCGTGAAGCGGCCGATCGTGGCCAGGGCGGTGCGGAGGGCCTCGGCCTCAGCCCGGAGGGCGGCCTGGCGCTCGGCTTCCTTGGCCCGGCGGGCCTCCACCTGCCGCAGCACGGCCGGGGTGAGAGGCACCGCCTTGCCGGTGGGCAGCAGGAAGTTCCGGGCATAGCCCGGAGCCACCTCCACCAGGTCCCCATCCTTCCCCAGGCTGAGGACGTCTTCGCTGAGAACGACTTGTACGCGCTTGGCCATGGGGAATTTACGGGTGTCTGATCACGTGCCGATCGGCCACTCTACGGGACCAGGTGGGGCCTGGTTCAGCGACTCCGCCGGGAGCCCCGGGCGGCGCCGGCGGGGACGCGGACCTGGGTGGCCAGCCCGAGCCGGCGCATCAGGCGGATGTGCTGCCAGGTGAGGTCGATCTGGCGGCCGAAACCCTGGCGTGCCGAATGGGGGAAGGCGTGGTGGTTGTTGTGCCAGCCCTCACCGAAGGTGAGCGCCGCCACCCAGGGGTTGTTGCGGGAATGGTCGCCACTGTCATGGGCGCTGCGTCCCCAGCAGTGGGTCGCCGAATTGACCAGCCAGGTGCAGTGGTAGACCACCACGAGACGGAGCGGAATGCCCCAGAGCACCAGGGCCCAGCCGCCGGCGCCGGTGACGGTGCCGATCCAGAAGAGCAGCCCGGCCAGGGGCAGCTGCAGCACCAGGAACCAGTTGTTCAGCCAGCGGTAGTAGGGATCCTTGGCCAGATCCCCGGTCAGCCTCGGGACCGCGCCCATGGCCGGGATGGTCTGGAACATCCAGCCCATGTGGCTCCACCAGAAGCCCTTGAGGCTGCTGTGGTGGTCGAGCTCCGTGTCGGAGAACTTGTGGTGGTGGCGGTGCAGGCCCACCCAGTCGATCGGACCGTGCTGGCAGCTGAGGGCGCCGCAGGTGGCGAAGAAGCGCTCCAGCCAGGTGGGAACGCGGAAGGAGCGATGGCTGAGCAGCCGGTGGTACCCGGTCGTCACCCCCAGGCACGCCGTGACCCAGTAGAGGACGAGGAAGCTGGCCACCGCCGGCAGGCTCCAGAAACGGGGCAGCAGCGCCACGGCGGCGAGCACGTGGATCGCCACCATGAAGCCCACCGTGCCCCAGCGGGTGCCCCGCTTGATCTGGGGGTGGGGTTCGCCGGCCCGGGGCTGGTGCAGCGCAGCGGCGCGGCGGATGCCGTTGGCGCCCCTGTTGATGGTGGCGGGCTGGCGTGTGTTGCGGGCCGTGAGGCGCGCCCCCGCCTGGGTGGGGTATGTGGCGGTCATAACGGACCGGCTCCTGATCAATCGGTACGATAGTAGCAATACGAATTCAGATCGCAAGGCATCTTCGTGGGTTATCGGGATGATCTCGCGACGGGGCGGGTGGCGTTTGCCCACCTGATCCGCGTCTGGCACGGCCGCAACGGCTGGAGCCATCGGGTGCTGCCGGCGCTGGCGGAGGCCCTTGATCTCGGCCGGGTGCACAACTCCCAGCTCTCGATGCTCCGCAACGGCAAGCTGGCCTCGCCGGGCCCGGAGGTGTTCCTGGCCCTGGGCCGCATCAACCAGCTGCTGGCCACCGAGGTGCTGGGGGGCGCGCTGTCGCCGGCGCTCCGGGAGCGGCTGTCCGGCCATCCCGAGCTGATCGCCGATCTCGAGGCCTCGGCCCTGCCGGTGCAGGACCAGGGGGAGCCCGTGCTCGGTCCCGGCGAGTTGCTCGAAGTGTTCGTGGGGCTGCGCCAGCCCCCCCCCCGCCTTCGATCTGCGCATCGCCGAAGCCGAATCCCGGGCCCTCAGCGCGGCCCTGGCCGATCTGCTCACCGCGGGGCGCCCCTGGCGGCTCTGCCGGGATCAGGTGCTGGCGGCCTATCCGGTGGCCAAGCGCCAGCGCCGGGAGCGTTTCGCCGAAGTGATGGCGGGGCAGCGCGACTACGCGGCCACCGAACTGGACAACGAGCTCCCGGATCTCCGCCGCACCCTGGCGGCCCTCGGCGGCCTCGACGAGCAGCGGCTCGGACCCGACCAGTTCCTCGAACTGCTGCGCCGCCGCGCCCGGGAGCTCGGCGCGCTGGTGGAGCCCCCGGCCCGCGATGCCCTCAGCGAGGCGATCCGCGCCGAGCTCGGCGGACTCTGGGACGGCTGAGCGCCAAACCTGCCTGGGGCACCTCGCGCTCCGTTCGACCTCGCGCTCCGTTCGGCAGCCGGTGCTCAGGGGCGGTAGCGGGCCACCCGCACCCTTCGGGCCAGCCCCAGGACCTGCAGCAGCCGGATGTGCAGCCAGGTGATGTCGATCTCGAACCAGCGCAGACCGTGGCGGGCGGAATGGGGAAAGGCGTGATGGTTGTTGTGCCAGCCCTCGCCGAAGCTCAGGATCGCCACCCACCAGCAGTTGCGGGAGAGGTCGGGGCTGTCGAAGTTTCTGTAGCCCAGGGCATGGGTGGCCGAGTTCACCAGCCAGGTCACGTGATACACCAGCACCAGGCGCAGGGGGATGCCCCAGAGCACCAGCCCCAGCCCGCCGCCATGCACCCCCGCCCACTCCCCGTAGCCGTAGAGGGCGGCGGCCAGGGGCAGTTGCACCAACAGGAACCAGCGGTCCAGCCAGCGGTAGAAGGGATCGCGCTGCAGGTCGCCGGTCAGCCGCTCCACGTGGCGCAGGGCCGGAATCTCGTGCAGCATCCAGTCGCTGTGCGCCCACCACAGTCCCCGCGCCGCGTCGTGGTGGTCATTGGGCTGGTCTGAGTACTTGTGGTGATGCCGGTGCAGGCCCACCCATTCGATCGGCCCGCTCTGGCAGGCCAGGGCGCCCATCAGCACCAGACCCCGCTCGACCCACGCAGGGGCCTGGAAGCTGCGATGGGCCGCGAGGCGGTGCAGCCCCAGGGTCACCCCGAGAACGGTCGTCCAGTAGAGCGCCCCCAGCACGACCAGGGCCTGCCAGCTCCAGAACCGGGGCAGCAGCGCTGCCACGGCTCCCACATGCATCGCCAGCATGAAGCCGGTCGTGCCGGCCTTGAACCGTCGCTGACGCGGTGGCAGGGGGGCGCGCGGTGCCGCCAGGGCGGCCCGCACACGGTCTTCCTGGCGCCCGCCGGGCCGCTCCACCCGCACGATCTCTGGCTGGACGTCCGGTCCGAGGGCAGGGTCGCCGGCCAGAGGGCGGCTGGATTCGGAGCGGAGCACCAAGGGGATGGGGGGGGACAGGGAGGGTCGGCGCTGGGGCGAGGGCATCACGGCCCAGCGGCCAGGGGGGCGACCCCGAGGCCGCGGAAATCTAGACGGGCAACATGGCCCTACCCGGCCCGACCCGATGCCGACCTCCGACTGGGCCGCCGCACGGCTGGCCGCCGCCGCCGACCGCATCGCCCCGCTGGCCGAGCGCCACACCGCCGCGGTGCAGCCCCGGCTGGAGCGGGTGCTGGCCGCCTTCGCGGCCGAGCGGGTCGGGGTGCACCACTTCGCCTCGGTGAGTGGCTACGGCCATGGGGATCAGGGCCGCGACGTGCTCGACCGGGTCTTCGCCCGGGTGCTGCAGGCCGAGGCCGCGGCGGTTCGGCTCCAGTTCGTCAGCGGCACCCATGCCATCGCCGCCGCCCTGTTCGGGGTGCTTCGCCCCGGTGATCGTCTGCTGGCCCTCACCGGCCGTCCCTACGACACCCTTGAGGAGGTGATCGGCCTGCGGGGCAGCGGCCAGGGCTCCCTGGCCGACTTCGGCATCGCCTACGACGAGCTCGACCTCACCCCCCAGGGCCGGGTGGACCGCCAGGGGCTGGAGACCGCCCTGGCCACGCCCACCCGGATGGTGCTGATCCAGCGCAGCTGTGGCTACAGCTGGCGTCCCTCCCTGTCTGTGGACGAGATCGGTGAGCTGGTGGATCGGGTCAAGCGGCGGCAGCCGGGTTGTCTGGTGTTCGTGGACAACTGCTACGGCGAACTCGTGCAGTCCGCCGAACCCACGGCCGTGGGGGCCGACCTGATCGCCGGTTCGCTGATCAAGAATCTGGGCGGGACGATCGCCCCCACCGGGGGCTATGTGGCGGGGCGCCGGGAGCTGGTAGAGCGGGCCTGCTGCCGCCTCACGGCTCCCGGCATCGGCAGCGAGGGCGGCACCAGCTTCGATCTGAACCGCCTGCTGTTCCAGGGACTGTTCCTGGCGCCCCAGATGGTGGCGGAGGCCCTGATCTGCAGCGAGCTGGTGGCGCAGGTCTTTGATGACTTCGGCTTTCGGACCCATCCCGCCCCCGGTTCCGAGCGCAGTGACGTGATCCAGGCGGTGCGGCTGGGTTCAGCCAGCTTGCTCAAGCTTCTCTGCCGGGCGTTCCAGGCCGCCTCGCCGGTGGGGTCCTACCTGGATCCCGTGCCGGCCCCGATGCCGGGTTACGCCAGTGAGCTGGTGATGGCGGGAGGCACCTTCATCGATGGCAGTACCAGCGAGTTCAGTGCCGATGCCCCTCTGCGGGAACCGTATGTGCTCTACACGCAGGGGGGGACCCATCGGGCCCATGCCCGGCTGGCGCTGGAGCGGGCCCTGACGGCTCTCGCCGAATCCGGACACCGTCCTCCAGACTGATCCGCACCTTCCGCCCCACCGCTCGCGATGGCGCTCTCCTTCCCCAGCGACTGCCGGTATGCGGACAGCCACGAATACGTCCGTGCCGAGGGGGGGCGGGCACGCCTCGGGCTCAGCGCCTTCGCCATCGATCAGCTCGGGGACATCGTCTTCGTGGAGCTGCCCGAGGTGGGCACGGAGCTCAGCCAGGGGCAGAGCTGCGGCAGCATCGAATCGGTGAAGGCCGTGGAGGATCTGCTGGCTCCCATCTCCGGCGTGGTCGAAGCCCGCAACGAGGCCGTGATCGCCAGCCCCGAGGAACTGCAGAACGACCCCTACGGCGAGGGCTGGCTGCTGCTGGTCAGGCCTGCGGATCCCACCCAGATCGACGGCCTGATGGACGCGGACGTCTATGCCGCCAAGGTCCAGGGTCACTGAGGGTGGAGCACACACAGCCGATGGACAACGCCATGCCCAGCGGTTCCTCCCGCCCGACCTTCGTGGAGCGCCACCTCGGCCCCGGCCGCGAGGAGCAGACCGCCATGCTCGAGGAGCTGGGCCTCGCCAGCCTGGAGGAGCTGGCCGGGCAGGTGGTCCCAGCCGACATCCTGCTCAGCCCCGAAGCTGCCGCCGAGGGCCTCCCCTCCCCGTGTGACGAGGCCACGGCCCTGGCCGAACTGGCCGGGATCGCCACTGAGAACACGGTGGTGCGCAGCCTGATCGGCCAGGGGTATTACGGCACCGCCACCCCGGCCCTGATCCAGCGCCACGTCTTCGAGAATCCCGCCTGGTACACCGCCTACACCCCCTACCAGGCCGAGATCGCCCAGGGGCGTCTCGAGGCCCTGCTCAACTTCCAGACCCTGATCAGCGAGCTCACCGGCCTGCCGATCGCCAATGCCTCCCTGCTGGATGAGGCGACGGCCGCGGCCGAGGCCATGGCCCTGGCCCGGGCGGTCTGCAAGCGGTCCGGCGCCCGTCGGTTCCTGGTGGATCGGCAGGTGTTCCCCCAGACCCTGGCGGTGTTGCGCACCCGGGCCGAGCCGCTGGGGATCCTGATCGACTGCATCGATCCCAGGGCCCTGGCGGCCCAGGGCGACGCCCTGCCCGAGGACGCCTTCGGTCTGCTGCTCCAGCTGCCTGGGCAGGACGGCGGTCTCTGGAACCCGGCCTCCCTATTGGGCGCGGCGGCGGCCGTCGGGGTGGTGACGGCGGTGGTGATCGATCCCCTCGCCCAGGTGCTGCTGGCACCGGTGGGGGAGCTGGGCGCCGACATCGCCGTCGGCAGTGCCCAGCGCTTCGGGGTGCCCATGGGGTTCGGAGGCCCCCACGCGGCCTTCTTCGCCACCCGCGAGGTCCACAAGCGCCAGATCCCCGGACGCCTCGTGGGCCGTTCCCTCGATGCGGAGGGCCATCCCGCCCTGCGTCTCGCCCTGCAGACCCGTGAGCAGCACATCCGCCGCGACAAGGCCACCAGCAACATCTGCACGGCCCAGGTGCTGCTGGCCGTGATGGCCGGCTTCTACGCGGTCCACCACGGTCCGACCGGGCTGACGGCCATCGCCGAACGGGTCGCCGCCCTGCGCCATGGTCTGATGGCCGGCCTGGAGGCCCTCGGGCTCTCGCCGGACCCCGGCCCGGGGTTCGACACCCTGCTGGTGCGGACCCCCACCGCCGACGACCTGGTGCAGGCCGCCTGCCGCGGGGGCTTCAATCTCCGCCGCCTGGATGGCGCCTTCGGCATCAGCCTCGATGAGCTGAGTGATCCGGAGGAACTGGCGCGCCTGCTCCGCTGTCTGGCCCCGGATGGGGAGGCCGCGCAGCGCGCCGTGGAGTGCTGCTCCCTGGCCCTCGCGGCAGGCGACTGGCGCCAGCCGTGGGAGCTCCTTCCCCAGCGGCAGCGCCCCTGGCTGCGGCAGTCCGTGTTCCATCACCACCGCAGCGAGACCGAACTCCTGCGCTACATCCAGCGCCTGGCGGCCCGGGACCTCTCCCTGGTGCACGGGATGATCCCCCTGGGCAGCTGCACGATGAAGCTCAACGCGGCCGCTGAGCTCGGCCCGGTCAGCTGGCCCGCTTTCGCCCAGCTCCACCCGTTCGCCCCTGCCGACCAGTCCCGGGGCTACCGGCGGCTGGCGGCTGATCTCGAGCGCTGGCTGGCGGCCATCACCGGTTTCGCCGGCGTGTCGCTCCAGCCCAACGCCGGCTCCCAGGGGGAGTACGCCGGGCTGCTGGCGATCCGCGCCTGGCACCGCAGCCGGGGCGACCAGCACCGGGATGTCTGTCTCATCCCCACAAGCGCCCACGGCACCAATCCCGCCAGTGCGGTGATGGCCGGCATGCGGGTCGTGGCCGTGGCCTGCGATGGCCAGGGCAACGTGGATCTGGCCGACCTGGAGGCGAAGGCCGATCTCCATGCCGAGCGGCTCGCGGCCCTGATGGTCACCTACCCCTCCACCCATGGGGTGTTCGAGCCGGCCATCCGGCGCATCTGTCAGCTGGTCCATGGCCGCGGCGGCCAGGTGTATCTCGACGGCGCCAACCTCAACGCCCAGGTCGGCCTCTGCAAACCGGGGCTCTACGGCGCCGACGTCTGCCATCTGAACCTTCACAAGACCTTCTGCATCCCCCATGGGGGCGGAGGCCCCGGGGTCGGCCCGATCGCGGTGGCCGCACACCTGGTGCCCTTCCTGCCCGGGGATCCGGCCAGCCCCGAACCTGCTCCCCATGGGGCCGGCCCGGTGGCGGCGGCTCCCCTGGGCAGCGCCTCGATCCTGCCGATCAGCTGGATGTACATCCGCATGATGGGGGGGCCGGGCCTGCGCACCGCCAGCCAGGTGGCCCTGCTCAGTGCCAACCTGATCGCCCACCGGCTGGACCCCCACTTCCCCGTGCTCTACCGCGGCGCCGCCGGCCGGGTCGCCCACGAGTGCATTCTGGATCTGCGGCCCCTCAAGCGGAGCTGTGGTCTGGAGGTGGATGACCTGGCCAAGCGGCTCATGGACTACGGATTCCATGCCCCCACCGTGAGCTGGCCGGTGGCGGGCACCGTGATGGTGGAGCCCACCGAAAGTGAGTCCCTGCGGGAGATCGACCGCTTCTGCACCGCCATGGTGGCCATCCGGGCCGAGGCGGCCGCCATCGAGGCAGGACGGGCCGACCCCGTGGACAACCCGCTCAAACGGGCTCCCCATACCCTGGCCGCCGTCACCGCCGATGGCTGGGACCGGCCCTACAGCCGTCAGGAGGCGGCCTTCCCGGCCGGTGAGGAGCAACGGGCCACGAAGTTCTGGCCCGCCGTCGCCCGGATCGACAACGCCTATGGCGACAGGAATCTCGCCTGCACCTGTCCGTCGGTTGAGGAACTGGCCCAATCCGCGTCGATCGCTACTGCCGCTTGAGCCCGCGTGGTACACACTGGCGGGGCAGGGTTCCTCAAGCCACAGACTTTCTTTGGTTTATTGACCTTGTTTTTCGCGGACAATCTGCTGCAACTGCGCTGTCAGGCGCCGGTTCGGCACCAGCTCCCTCTCGGGGGCTGATCATCCCGGCCATTCATTTCGTGGGGACCATGGACGGCAACGGAGACACAGGCAGCACCGGCAGCTCTGGCGGCCGGGCCCTCGGCAGGGTGGAAGGCACCAACGTGGTGCGGGTGCCCTTTGGGGTGCGTCGGGCACGGCGCACACGCCCTGCCCGCCCGGACCACTGGGCCACCCTGGTCCTTCCCTTCCAGGCCGGTGTGGACCCGACCCCACCGCCCCAGGCGGCCTGAGTCCGGGGCCCTGGCCCGACCCTCGTCATTGGCGCGATCAGTCAGTAGCGGGATCAGTCAGTAGCGCGATCAGTAGGCGGCGCCGCTGCGTCGCTGGTGGACCGCCGTGGTGCCGACGGGATCCAGCACACCCCCGTGGATCACCTCGGCGTAGAGCAACCAGTGGTCGCCGCATTCCATCCGTTGGCGCACGCAGGCTTCCATCCAGGCGAGGGCTTCCGGCAGTACAGGCTGGCCCCCGGGCGTTTCCTCCAGGTTCAGGCCCGCGAAGCGATCGGCGCCCGGGCTGAAGGGTTTGAGGAACTGCTTCATCGGTCCGTTCTCCCGCCCTTCCGCAAGCACGTTGAGCGCGAAGTGGTCGCCGATGTGAAGCAGTCCTTCCACCGCCCGGTCCTTGGCCACGGCCACGGTGAGGCCGGGTGGATGGAAGCTGGCCTGGCTCACCCAGCTGGCCACCATCGCCCCCCCCAGACGGGTGTCGCCGGACGACTTCACGGCCGTGAGCACGGACAGGGAGCCCACCACCCGGCCCAGCGCCTGGATGGCGGGATTGGTACGGCTGTCCTGCAGACCTCCGGCACTGCGGCGCTCCTGGCGTTTTCTGGCGCCCAGCAGTTCCCGGCCCAGGGCGGTGCCGGTTTCCTCGATCGTCTTGAGGGTGACGGGATCGGGGCTGAACTTGACCTTGATCGGCTCGAAGGCGAAACGGAAGCCCCCGTCACGCAGCTTGTTCTCCAGGAGCTCGAGCGCTTCGCCGCTCCAACCGAAGCTGCCGAACACGCCCACCGGCTTGCTGCGGTCGCCCTCGGCGAGCACGGTGCCCAGGGCCGCCACGATCGGCGTGGGGGCGTGACCGCCCAGGGTGGGTGAGCCGATCAGCAGGGCATCGGCGGAGCGGATCACGGCCTGGAGCTGCTCGGGCTCGCTGAACTCACAGTTGAGGCTCTCCACCCGCACCCCCGTCCTGGAGACGCCCTGGGCCAGGGCATCGGCGATGGTGGCGGTGTTGCCGTAGGCGCTGGCGTAGAGCAGGGCCACGGAGAGCCGGGATCGGTTCTGGCCCTCCCCCCAGCGCCGGTAGTCGGCCAGGAGGCTGCGCCAGCTCTCGGCGATGGCCGGGCCGTGGAAGGGGGCGATCGTGCGGATCGGCAGTGCGTCGATCCGGTCGAGAACGGTTTCCACCTGGCGGGCCATCGGGGCCATCAGGCAGTCGTAGAACCAGCGCCGGTCTTCCTCGGTGCTGCTGCGGTTCGCTTCGGCGAACGAGTCCTGGCAGATGTGGGCGGAGAAGAACTTGCTGCTCATCAGCAGGCCGGTGCTTTCCTCGAACGCCATCAGCGCGCCGGGCCAACGGGGTGTGGGAGCGGGAATCAGCCGCAGCTGCAGCCCACCGGCCAGCGGCCGGCTCGCTTCCTGCTTCACCACGTCGATCGGCGGCAGCGGCGGCAGCGGTTCCGGCTCCGGCGCGCCGGCAGGGGCGGGACGCCGCTGATCCCAGAGCTCGCGCACCAGCTTCGCCCCCGCATTGGAGGCCACCAGGGCCAGGCTCGGCCAGCGGGCCGCCATCGCCCGCAGCAGTTCCACCCGGTTGGGGTTCACCACACCCACCACCACCTTCAGCGGTGCCTCGCTGGGCACCAGCTCCGCCAGGGCGGCAAAGAAGGGTTCGGCGTAGGTCATGCCGGGTGGGTGGATGAGCACCGGCGGCACGGCGTGGCCACCGGCGCTGCTGCCCGACTCGAACAGGAAGCTGTTCGCCGTGGTGCCCCGTTCCAGGCCGTACTCCACCTCGAAGCGCGAGCGGCGTGGGCTCAGCCCCCGCAGGCACAGCAGCCCGGGCTCAAGACGGATCATCAGCACCCGACGCTCCGACGCTGGGGCTGCGGCAACGGGAGATCCGCTGATCGAGGTCTTCATCAGTAGTGGTTGCCCACCTTGCGGTGGTGCACGGCGGTGGTGGCTTCAGTGTCGGCCACATTGCCCTCCTCCACCTCGGCATAGATGAGCCAGTGGTCGGGCCCCTCCATCCGCTGGGCCACGCGGCAGCCGAGGAAAGCCAGGGCATCCCCGAGCACGGGGCCGCCCGAGGCGGCGCCCTCCACGGTGGTCACACCGGCGAAGCGGTCCGCCCCCGGGGGGAAGCGCTTGAGGAAATGGCGCAGCACCTGCTGGTGGTTGTCCTCCCGCAGGATGTTGAGCACGAAGCGATCGCCCACCTGCATCAGGGCCTCGATGGCCCGGTCCTTGGCCACGGCCACGGTGATGCCGGGGGGCTCGAAGCTGGCCTGGCTCACCCAGCTGGCCACCATGGCCCCACTGCGGCTGCCTCCGTCGCTGTCCTGCTGCCTGGCGGTCACCACGTAGAGGCCCCCGCTGAGGCGACCCAGGGCCTTGTCCAGGTCACCGTCGAGGGCCTTCATCGCCGCGATCGTCTTCGCCTTGGTGAGCAGCTGGCCCAGGTCGGTGCCGGCTTCTTCGCAGCGCTGGTAGTCATCCGCCAGGGGCATCTCACGGATGCGCAGAGGATCGAAGGCGCTCTTCTGGCCCAGGCTGCGCAGCTGGGAGGCCACGGTGTCGATCGGCTCGTCGTTGCCGCCGAAGGCGTCGAAGCAGGCCACCCACTGCTTGGGCTTGAGCGCCGCCAGCAGCGTGCCGATCGAGGCCTGGAGCTCTGCCTCCGGCTCAGCGGGCCAGGTGGGGACCACCACGGCGCTGGCCTCACTGATCAGGGCCGTGAGTTCCTGGGCGTCGGTGGCGCGCAGATCGACCAGCTGCACCTGGGCACCGGCCTTGCCGATGCCGCGAGCGATGGCCTGGCTGAGCCGGTCGCAGAAGCCGTACTGGCTCACGTAGCAGACGGCCGCGTAGGCCTCCCCGGCGCTCCGGTCGCTGCTCCAGTCGCGGTAGTCGTTCACCCAGAGGCTGAGGTGATGGCGCAGCAGGGGGCCATGCCCCACGGCGATCGTGGTGATCTCCGGCAGGGCCTCCATGCGTTTGATGGCCTGCAGCACGCTGCGGGCATTCGGCCCCATCAGGCAGTCGTAATAGAAGCGGAAGTCCGGCGCGATCGCGCCGGGGTCCACATCGAACAGATGCTCGGAGCAGTAATGCAGTCCGAAGGCATCGCAGGTGTAGAGGATGCCGGTGCCGTGGTCGAAGGAAAAGATCGTGTCGGGCCAGTGCAGGTTGGGGGCGCTGAGGAAGGAGAAGCGGTGCCCCAACCCGCTCTCGGGATTGGTGCCGAGATCGAGCTCGTCGCCACTTTTCACGGCCCGGCTGCGAAAGGGGCGGTGCACCTGGTTCTCCAGGAACTGAATCGCCACCTTTGAGCCCACGATCAGGATCTCGGGGTTGCGGTCGATCAGATGGCCGATCAGTCCGGAATGGTCGGGTTCGGTGTGCGAGACGATCAGGAAGTCGATCGCGGCCGGATCGATCTGCTCCTCCAGCAGGGGTAGCCAGGTGTCCGCAAACTTGAGGTGGCTGGTGTCGATCAGAGCCGTCTGGGCGCCCCGCACCAGGAAGGCGTTGTAGGTGGTGCCGTTGCGCAGGCCGAACTCGATGTCGAAGCGGCTGCGATCCCAGTCGAGTGAGCGGATGGTGGTGGTGTCGGCGGCGATGGCCTCGCACTGCAGGCTGAGGCGCGGCGCGGCTCCGGAGGTGGCTCCGGTGGCGGCGCCGGACGTCGTGGCGGACGTGGAGGTGGCAGCTGCCATGGACACCCGGTGGAACGACCTGAACTGTAAGGACGCTGCCTGGAGAGCTGACCCGTGTGGCCTTACCCCCGGATGTGGCCGGGTGTGCTCGCAGCTGTTGTCACAGTCACAGGCAGAGGCAGGGTCACAGGCACGGGCACGGTCACAGCCAGTGCCAGTCGCTGAACCGGGCCGCCTGTCCGAAGGGCTGGCCCGCGGCGTCCCACAGCGTCCAGAGCCGCGCCGCCCGGATCTGGAAACGTCGACCCTGGCTGTCGACCCGAACGCCGCTGTAGCCGGAGAGGGCTGTGGCGGTCTGAGCGCTGCGCAGGGCCTGCCGGCGGCGGGAGCGCTCGTGGGGCTCGGCGGTCACTTGGGAGGGCAGGCCCACCATCGCGGCCCAGCGACGCTGCCAGAGCATGAGAGCCGCCCGGTTGGCATAGATCAGCCGGGGTCCGGGATCGACATCGGGATCGGCGCCGTCGTGGGCCAGCACACAGAACGGACTGATGAACAGGGCCTGGACCCGCTGGCTCGGGCTGGCATCGACCGGCAACCCAGCCAGCAGGGGGGCGCCGTAGGCCAGCTGATGGGAAGCCAGGATCCGTTCGGCGACGCCCACGGCCGTCGCCGTCAGCCAGGGCGCGTCGACCAAGCCGGTGATTTCGGCGGCTCCCCCTGCGGCGGCTCCCCCCTCAGCCGCCGTCACGGCCGTTGCCCATGGCCCTGGCCATGGCCAGGGCGGCCAGGCGCTGGCTGTGGGCCTTGAGGTTCTCCAGGAACCGGTGGTTGGCTTCCGGGAAGCGGGGTTCTTCCGCCAGGGGAAGGGGGCCTGCGGCATCGAGGCCCGTGTCCCCTTCGAGGGCCGGCGTGATCACCACCAGATCGGGATCGAGGGCCGCGCCGTAGCGCCACCAGCGGTTGGGGTCCTTGATGGCGGGATGGACCGGGTGGGGGCTGCCGGGATCGGGCAGCTTGCCGCGCCCGCTGGCCCGGGCCTGCTTGGCGAGCACTTTCTGCCGCCGCTTGGCCAGGTCCGCCAGCAGCTGGGCGCGGGTGCGTCCGCGCAGCTGGAAGAGCACGAAGGGGTCTTCGCTGAAGCGCTCCCCCATCAGGTAGAAAACGGCACTCACGTGCTTGCAGGGATTGATCTTGTCGGGGCAGGTGCACTCGCTGCGCACTTCCTGCAGCTTGAAGGGGAAGAGGCGCTTGCCGCTCGCCGCAAAGGCCCGCTCGATGTCCTGGGGCATGACACCGGCCAGCAACTGGGCCGACCAGCGGGCCTTCTGGCTGAGGGCCTCCAGCACGTAACCCCAGTCGTCGTCGTTGAGCACGTCGAGCCAGAGCTTCACCTTGTAGGGGTCAGCTTCCCGGCCCTGCACCCGGGCATGGACGCGCCGCCCTTCGAAGCGGATGGAGGTCACATTGCCGGAACGGGCGTAGTCCCAGGCGCGCTCGAGCCGCTTCTTGAAGCGGTAGGTGTTGATCAGCTCCATCCACTGCTCCACCCACCAGGGCTGCTGGCCCAGGCCCTCGTCGCCGAGCTGGGTGGTGATGGGGCTGACGGTCATGCCAAAAGTATGCCGACCCCCGGTCCCGTTGGACCAGCGGGGTGATCGCGGGCGATCAGGGCAACCCGGCGGCAGGGGGTCGCTGGCTGGGATCTCCCGTTGAAAGGCCGCTCGCAGGCCCGCGGCATGGGTGCCAGCGGGGGGTGTCCGCTCCGCCTGCTTGGGGCATCGTCCTGGGGCAAGGATGGGACCGCGCAGATTCCGGGTGGGGCAGAACAGCTAGAATTGCCCTCCATGGTTTGGATCTCGGCCGAAGCAGGTCAGCTCCCCGTTGATCGCCTGTTGGCTCTGCATCGTCGGCCCACGAAAACACTCAGAGGAAGTGATGAAATCAACCCACTTTGGCCATGGATGGATGAAGCAATCAGGTCGAACCATCGGCTTGCTTGCTGTTCCCTTGTCCTTTCTGTTGGCACTTCCTCCGGTCCTGGCGGACCTCAGGAGCCAGTTCCCCGGACGGCGGATCGGTGGGGGCACCCGAGGCGAGTGCTCGGCCCGGCTGTTGGCCCATGTCGTGCCCATGTCCAGTGTGTTTGCCCCCGATGGAGGTGGAAAGCTGGGGGTGCTCGTGGGCCCGGGGGCCGCTGATACCACGTTGGTCATGGAATTCACCCCCTACCAGGCCAAGTCGGCCACACCACGCTCGGAGCGCAGGCTTCCACTCCGTGGAGCAGGTCTCTATCTGGTTTCCGTTCCTGAGATCAGCCAACCACTGAAGTGGGAGTCCTATTACAAATGTGGCTCCAATGCGGCCAAGATTCCCGGAGGTGACGAGCTGGGAACCTTCAGTTTTGTCGGCCAGGACTCGCCACCGGCCGTGAGCCTGCTGGTGGCGGAAGGCACCGCCGAGGATCAGAAATTCATGCGGAGCCTTCAGGCGTATGCCAAAAGTTGCAATCAGGCCATAGCGTCTTCAGAGATCATGTCCCTGTTGGCCATTGATTCCAAGGCCACCATCGACGAGATCCCCCAGAGACTGAGTGTGTTTTGTGATTAACTTTCCGTCAAGGCGGACGGGGTGGATTCGTTTGGATTTTGTTCGGGCTGCGCACGCGAGCTGAGCAGTTCCCAGATCTGGATGGGCTGATTTCTTCCCTTGAGGTGCATGCAGCCCCATTCTTTCCAGTTCAGATGGGTCTGGCTGCTTTCAACGAGATGACGGGTATCGGCTGAAACCAAGATTCTGCAAACCCCTTCGTGCCTCTGCTTTTCAATGCTCTCGAGCCTGGACGCACAGTTCACGGCATCGCCAAGGATGCAGTACTCCAAACGCTCCGTCCCCCCCATGGAGCCGGCTACAACGGGACCCGTATGAATGCCAATACGAAGTCGCATTGGCGGCTTTCCTTCTGTCGCAAGAATCGAATTCAGCTTCTCAAGGTGGTCGGCGATTTCTAGAGCGACTTTGACCGCAAAACAGGCATCCTCGCGCTCTCCATGGCTCACTGGAGCCCCAAAAGCTGCCAGAAATCCGTCACCAGTAAACTTGTTGACGATGCCTCCAGAATGAACGATTGATGAGATGCATTGGCGCATCCCTCGATTGATCCAGTCAAGCAAGTCGTTTGGGCGCATCCCTTCAGAGACTGTGGTGAAGTCTGCAATATCTGAAAACATCACTGTTACGATCAGCTGGCGGCCTTCGAACCTTCCTTCACTTAGAAGGTTGTCGCGATTTTCCCATAATTTCTGTGCCACCTCCGGAGATGTTGCCTGCCCAAGCAGGCGCTCAATCTGTTGGCGATGCTGCTGGCTCAATGTACCGCGTTGAATCCATGCCACAGTGCCC
The DNA here is from genome assembly GCF_046613545.2 of Aphanothece microscopica RSMan92. Lineage (NCBI taxonomy): Bacteria > Bacillati > Cyanobacteriota > Cyanophyceae > Chroococcales > Aphanothecaceae > Aphanothece > Aphanothece microscopica. The sequence goes on from NZ_JBKKKY020000040.1 coordinate 26,402, forward strand.
ATCACCAGGAATGATATGGCAGGAAGCGTGATCCCAAGCCAGTAATTTAACAAGTAGAGGGCCCCAAAGCCTGCCAAGACAAAGAGCGAAGTTCCAAGGAAGACATAGATGACACTCTTTCGAATGGCCAGGAATGAATTGCCAAGATAGATCCCTAGCAGGATGGCCACTATTTCTAAGCCGGAGTTCATCCATGGGGATGCAGTCCGGATCAGCCGGGATTCCTGTCCTTGTGTGCGATCCAGCAGTGAGGCCAGGCGATGGGCGTGAATCTCGACTCCGGGAACCTGGAATTGGCTGGTACTGAGCAAAAATCGTGTCTGAGAAACCGGAAAGAGGTCGCGCAGGGATGGAGCGGTTGTGCCAATCAGGATGATTCGGTTCTTGATCTGGGTGGCTGGAACCTTGCCTGTGAGCAGATCCTGCAGGCTCCAGAGTGGAAACGATC
>NZ_JBKKKY020000041.1:0-26229 GCF_046613545.2 Aphanothece microscopica RSMan92
GGCCACCTGGAGCCTCGGTGGGGCTGACTTTACCCTCACCGCCCCCTGGCAGGGCCGGGAGGCTGGCCTGCCAGGGGCTTGCCCGCCTCCCGGAAGCCGATACCGTCCGGGCACCGTTGATGCGACGTCCATGGCCCCCAAGAGCACGTCCTCCACAACCGCCTCCCCCGCAGCCTCTGCCAAAGCCTCGGCCGCAACCTCGGCCCAGGTCGATCAGGCCGATCCCAGCCCCCGGGGAGACCAGCCGCGTACGGCGATGGGCGACTGGATGGCGGCCGCCTCAGCTCAGGGGGTCAAGCCCGAGCAGGCCCTGGCCTTCATCGGCCTCGGGCTGATGCAGAAGATGGCGGCCTCGGGCCAGGACCTTCCCTGGATCTGGAACGAGGTTGAGGATGGTGGCAGCGCCGACCTCCCGGGCCTGCGTCAACGGCTCGAGCTGGTGCAGCTGGCCCTGGAGACGGGAGCACCGCTGAGCACCGCCGAGGTCACGGCCCTGCTCGGTGCCCGGCCGGGAGCCGCGGTGGTGGAGCGTGGCGGTCTGAGGGCCAGGCGGCTCAGCCGCAATGTGTGGAAGCTCAGCAGGGCCGACAGCGCGTCCAGCAGCTTCGGCGACGGTTTCCGCCGTCGTCTCTGATGGACCCTCTCTGAAGGAGCGTCTCTGATCGACTGTCTCTGATTCTCAGACGCTTTCTCAGACGCCGATCCGCGGCCCCGCATTCCGTCCAGCCGACGGGGCCTGGCTCAGGCCAGGCCCACCAGCTGCATGGAGTGCTCCCATACCTTGCGGGCGGTTTCGGGGTTGCTCGCCTTGTCGGAGAGCTCCTGGCTGAACTGTTTGCCCCCCCGCTTCTGGCGGTTGCCCCAGCTCCAGTGCACCCCGGACACGGCGAATTCGGGATCCGCCACCACCTGGGCCACCCGTTCGCCGGCCAGGGCCTGGGTCACGTAGCCCCCGGTGATGTTCTTCTGGAACCAGGGGAAGATCTTCTGGAAGAGCCTCGGCGTGTTGCGGAACAGGGGGGTGTCCGCCACACAGCCGGGATACAGCGAACTGAACACGATTCCGGTCTCCCTGTGCAGGCGCCGGTGCAGCTCCTGGGTGGTGATCATGTTGCAGAGCTTGCTGTCCTTATAGGCCTTGCCGGGCTTGAAGGGCTTGCCGCTCGCCATCGCGATCGGTGCCTGGAAGCCGGCTGCGAAGCCCGAGAGGTCGCCCAGATCGGCCGGGGCGGGAATCGGGATCTTGCCGCCCAGCTCCTTGGAATTGGCGGTGACGGTGCCGAGGATCACCACCCGGCGGGACGGGTGGCTCGAGCGCTGCAGATCCGGCAGCAGCAGCTGGATCAGCAGGAAGTGGCCCAGGTGGTTGGTCGCCATCGAGAGCTCGAAGCCCTGGGGCGAGCGCTCCGGTTGCTTGAGCCTCGGCTTGTACACCGCCGCATTGATGACCAGGGCATCGAGGGGCTGCGCCAGGGAGGAGACCAGGGTTTCCACGCCGACCCGGACGCTCTCCAGGTCACCGAGGTCGATCCGCAGGTGATGGAGTCGGCTGGCGTCGATGCCGAGGGTCTCGGCAGCGGCAGCGGCGCGCACCGGGTCCCGGTTGGCGGTCACCACGGTCCAGCCGCGCTCCACGAGGGCCTTGGTGGCGTTGAGCCCCACTCCGGAGGTGGTGCCGGTGATCAGGACCGTTCCTGGCGAAGCGGCATCGGCCATGGGGCTGGGCATCAGGGCAGGCGCCCCAACCTACGGAGCGGGGCCTCGATTGCTGGAGGCTGATCAGCGCTGCTCAACAGACGGAAACGGGACGCTTGGCGACGTTCCTGTCGGTTGCCACACCACCCTCAGGCGGTTGGGGGCGATCCACTGGTTCTGCTCGCGGAGCAGACGCTGCTCCCCTTCGACCGAGAACAGCTGGTCGAAGCGCTCGCGGGCCTTGCCGAGCTTGGCCTCCTCGATCTGGAGCACGGCCGCCAGCTCTCCCTGACGCTCCATGCGGTCCTGGTAGGCGATGGCGAGGCGGGTCAGGCTGACCCCGGCCACGATGGCCAGCCCGGTCTTGACGGTGAGGCCGATGACGCTGCAGATCAGCTCCCGCCGCTCCACGGAGAGGTTGGCGGCGGACCCGGTGACCAGCAGCGGTTCGCGCATCGGCGACGGCAGCGGAGCCGCTGTGCTGTCCGGCCTGGCCGCCTGGCTCGATGCGGGCCAGGGATGCCTGGATGGCTCCACCGGCCTTGCGGGGGGAGCCGGGGCCCGGGCGGGGCTGGGGGCGGCAGGGCGTCCCGTCACCGATCGGGACTGAGTGGCTGGCCGGGAGGGGATTGCCAACGGTGGAGGGGCTTGGTTGTTGATCGCTTCTAGCGGGCCGACGGCTGGCTGCCAAGGGCGGCGGGCCATCGGCCGGAATCCCGGCCCGGCGATCAGGCCTTGTAGAGGCTGAAGCAGAGACGCACGGCCAGCACGCCGGCGTGGGCGGCCACCACGAGAGCGATCAGCACCTGGGCCTGGCTGAGGGTCGAAACCATGGTGGAAGGTCCATGCACACAACGGCACCATTCTTTGCCGTGGCCTCGCTACGGTCCAGCCCCGCACGCCCTGCTGTCACAGCTCTTGATGCCCAACACCCCGCTGGCCGGCAACCCCAGTCCCGCTCCCGTGCTGGTGAGCTCCACGGCGATCGGCAGCCTGGATCTCTCCCCCCTGGCGGCCTGGGCGGCGCTGGCGCCGGAGCAGCTGCTGACGTTCACGGGCACGCTGGAGATCAGCCTGGACTGGCCGCGGGCCGATGACGATCCCCGGGAGCTCTCGGAGATTCCCGAGGTGCGGCTCTGGTGTCTGCGCGCCGACGCCGTCCTGCCCTGGCTTCCCCTGCTGATCGAACGCAGCACGGGCCAGCTCACCCGCCATGTCGCCATGCTTCTGCCCCATGGCTTCAGCCGTGGGGAGGGCATCCGTTTCGCCCCGGAGGCCCTCGAGCTCTGGATCACCCACCGGCTGTTCCTGCTGGACGACTGGGCCAGCAGCCGGCAGCTCAACTGCCGCCAGGGGTTGGTGCAGATGGCGGCTGTCCTGGGTCTGGAGGTCGATGCCGCCTTCTGGGATTCCCTCGGCCCCGGCGTGAGCCTCCCCCGCTAGAGCCCCGGCGACACCAGGCCGAAGGCCCGGCGACCGCTGTCGATCGCCAGGATCACGGTCAGGCCGCGCAGCATCCAGACCAGTCGCCCCTCCCCGACCCTGTTGAGGCGCCGGGCAGACCACTGGGCCGCCAGGGCCGCCGTGGCGCCGAGCGCCAGGCCGATCGGCCAGATGGCCCGTCCATCCGCCAGGAACGTCAGCGAGGCCATCGCCGCGGAGGTCAGCACGGCCAGGGTGCTGAACCGGATCGCCAGGTGCACGGCCACTCCGAGCCCCTGCACCAGCAGGGGCACCATGACCAGGCCGCCCCCGACCCCCAGCATGCCGCTGGCCAGTCCGGCGACGCCACCGACGCCACCCAGGGCCGCCCAGGAGGGTGCCGGGCCGGCCGGCAGGGCAGCGTCTCGGGGGCGGATCAGCAGGGCCAGCAGCGCGTACATCAGCGCCTGCAGCGTCAGCAGCAGCCAGCCCGGCAGGCTGAAGCCGATCCGGCTGCAGGCTGCCCCGGCCAGCCCCGCGCCCAGGGCGATGGCCAGCGCCCCCCTGCCGGGCAGGCTGCGGCTGCGCACATGGGCCCAGGTGCCGCCCAGGGTGGTGGGCACGATCGCCAGGGTGCTGGTGGCAAGCGCCTGGTGCGGCTCCAGTCCCATCAGCAGCAGCAGGGGCGAGAACACCAGCCCACCGCCGATCCCCAGCAGCCCCGAGAGGAGGCCGGCCACCAGCCCCAGGGGCAGGAAGGGCAGCAGCTCCAGCGGGGCAGGCATCAGGCTGGGGAGATGGCCAGCGCCCCAGCATCCCCCATCGCTCCGGCCCGCTGGCTGCCCACCTGCCGTCTCGGGGGGGGCTGGCAGATGGCGATCGACAGCTGGTTGCTGGATCAGGGCCGTCCGGCCTTCCGGCTGTACCGCTGGCAGCGGCCCACCCTCTCCCTGGGTCAGCATCAGCACGCCCTGCCGCCCCACTGGGGTGAGCTGGCCCGCGCCGGGGTGATCGATGTGGTGCGACGGCCCAGCGGCGGGCGGGCCGTGCTGCATGGCGGCGACCTCACCTATGCCCTGGTCTGGCCGACTCCGCCGGCCTCCCGGGTGGAGGCCTATGGGACAGCCTGCCGGTGGCTGCAGCAGGCCTTCGAGCGGCTGGGCCATCCGCTGAGCTTCGGGTCCCAGCGGGCCGTCCCCTCCAACCCCAGCTGCTTCGCCCTCAGCACCGCCGCCGATCTGGTGGAGAGCGACGGGGCCAAGCGCATCGGCAGCGCCCAGCTCTGGCGCCGGGGCCGTCTGCTCCAGCATGGCTCCATCCTGCTGGCCCCCTCGGCGGAGCTCTGGGAGAAGGTCTTCGGTGATCCTGCCCCGCGGTTGCGTCCTCTGCCGCTGGAGGGCCAGGACCTGGAAACCGAGCTCCTCGCCGCGGCCCGGAGGGCCCTGCCCTTTCCGCTGCAGGCTCAGCCGGAGCCGTTGCGGGCGGCGGAGCTGGCGGCGATCGCCGCAGGCCTGGACGCTCAGCGGCCCGGGTCCGGGCGGGCCGTCGCCACGCGGGGATGGGCTTCGCCCGCGGAGACCATGCCGCGGACCACCATCGGCAGGGCCAGTCCCAGCGGGTAGGTGTTCTGTCGCCGCGCCGCCTCGAGCAGGGGGGCCGGCAGCTTCAGGCCCAGCTTCTGGAGCACGGCCTCGCCCAGGTCGGGGCGCTCCAGGGTGCCGCTGGGCAGGCCTGCGGGGCTGAGCACCAGCAGGCGCACGTTCTGCCCGTCCTCCAGGAGCTGCACCGCCTGCCAGAGCGGCGCCGACTCGCTGATCGCCGGCAGGCTCGCCAGGGGCTGGAGATGGTCGCCGAGCCGATCGGTGTCCCAGCGCTGCACCGGGACCTGCTGGAGGGCCTGATCATCGATGACCCCCTTCCAGCGACCCCGATCGCAGACCAGCAGCCAGTCGGCCGCACCCACGGGACTCTCGTCGTTGAGGCGGATCCGGCTGATGTCCCGCAGGGTGGCGCTCGCTTCGAGCACCCGGAAGCGTCGGGCGGCCGCGTCCTTCACCTGCAGGGTGTTCAGGGCGTTCTGCAGGATCAGCACCTGCTGCTGATTGCGGACGGCCCCCAGGCCGAACCAACCCAGCAGCATCAGCCAGGCTCCCCCGATGCCCCCTCCCCGCAGCAGCAGGACCGCCCCCAGCCCTATGGCCAGGTAGGCCAGAAAGCGGCCGCAGCCATTCGCCACTTCGGTGCCTCGCCGCTGGCTGCCGCTGGCCTGCCACACCAGCGCCTTGACGATCAGGCCCCCGTCGAGGGGCAGCCCCGGCAGCAGATTGAACAGGGCCAGCACCATGTTCAGGGTGCCGAGCTCCGCCACCATCGCCCCGAGCCAGGGGGCCAGATGGGCGGCCGCATGGGTGCTGGCCAGCAGCCCCCCCCCGAGCAGCAGGCTGACGGCCGGACCAGCCGCGGCGACCATCAGGGCGCCGATCGCTGTGCTGCATTCCCGCTCGACGCTGGCCACACCCCCCAGCAGGAACAGCGTGATGCTGCGCACCTTCACCCCCTGGCTCAGGGCGACCAGGGAGTGTCCGAGCTCGTGCAGCAGGACGGACACGAACAGAAGCAGGGCCGTGGCCAGTCCCAGGGCCCAGATGGCCCCCTCCCCCAGCTCCCCCCCCTTGAGGCTGAGGGCGTAGTGCTGCTGGAAGGCGGCGGTGGCCACCAGCAGGATCACGAACCAGCTGGGATGGATGCGCAGGGGGATGCCGCGGATCTTCAGCAGCTGCCATCCCTCACCCACGTCGTCGCTCTCCCGGGCCGGCTGCGCACCGGCTGATGATGGAGCTGATCCTAGAAAGCCCCCTCTCCGCCCGCCCGGCATGGCCTCGTCGACCCAGCTCAAGATCTGCGGGTTGCGGAATCCTCAGCAGGCAGCTGCGGTGGCCCGGCTGGGGGTGGAGGCCATCGGTGTGATCGGCGTCCCCTCCTCCCCGCGCCATGTGCCTCCTGAGCTGCGCCCGGCGCTGTTCGAGGCGATCGCCGCCGTGGCCCCGCCGTGCGCCGGGGTCCTCGTGGTGGCGGATCCCGGTGATGACGACCTGCCGGCGTTGCGGCCTGAGCGGGGACATCGGGTGGTTCAGCTCCACGGTGGCGAGACGCCCGAGCGCTGCCGGGAGCTGCGTCAGCGCCTGGGCTGCACGGTGTGGAAGGCCCTGCGCATCCGCTCGCCCGACGACCTCAGCCGGGCCCAGCTCTACGGCGACCACGTGGATGCCCTGGTGCTCGATGCCTGGGTCCCCGATCAGCTGGGCGGCACCGGCCACCGCATTCCCCTCGAGTGGCTGGAGGGCTGGATCCCGCCGCGGCCCTGGTGGCTCGCCGGGGGCATGGCGCCGGAGCGGGTGGCCGAGGTGCTGGAGCGCGTCAGCCCCACGGGGCTCGACGCCTCGAGCGGCGTGGAGCGGGCCCCAGGGGACAAGGACCTGGCCCGGGTCGCCGCCCTGGTTGAGGCGGTGCGCGCGGCGGCGCGCGTCCAGGGCTGATCGCCTTGGCCAAGGCAGGATTGGCCGATCAGCTGACGCACCATGACTCCACGGGCTCGCTTCCTGCCTGCGCTGTTGACGGCCCTGGCTCTGGGGATGGCCGGCGCGAGCGCCAGGGCTCAGGATCTCGTCGGCTGCGCGCTGGTGGAGGGCCAGCTCTCCTGTGTGCCGGGGGTCAGTGCCGATCCCCAGGCCCAGATCCGCGCCCTGCGCCGGGAGATCTCCGGAACCCTTGAGCTCGAATCGGGCGTGCAGCAGACGATCGACGGCCTGGAGTCGCTCGTGGTGGAGGGTGAGCTGACGGAGGGATCCCTGCTCAGCGTCAGGGCGACCGGCACGCTGCTGGCCGCGTTGCCGCCCTCGGCGTTCCACTGGTATCGGCTCCTGCCGGGCTCCAGCCACTGGCTGCTGATCGCTGGGGCCTCAGGACCCTCCTACAACCTCCGCAGCGCGGATGTGGGCAGTCAGTTGATGGTGGTGGTCGCGACGGCGACTGGAGCGGGGACGGGCAGCCGCCGGCAGGTCAGCCCCCCTGTTGGACCGATCGGGCGATGAGGCCGGAGCGTCGGCTGCGTCAGATGCAGAGCGTTCAGATGCAGAGCGTCAGGTGGAGAGCAGGGCTTCCTGTTGCTTCACCAGTTCGAAGAATTCGGATTTCAGGCTTGGATCGTGGCGGAAGTCTCCTCGCACGATTGAGTTGACCATGCTGGTCTGGGGTTCTTTCACGCCGCGCCACTTCATGCAGTAGTGCTGAGCCTTGACGAGAATCGCCAGTCCCTGAGGCTTGCAGAGCCGCTCGATTTCGTCGGCCAGAATCATTACGGCCTCTTCCTGAATGTGGGGGCGGGAGAACACCCAGTCGGCCACCCTGGAGAACTTCGAAAGGCCGATCACCTGGTCCCCAGGCTTGATGCCGATCCAGCAGTTGCCAAGGATGGGAACCAGGTGGTGGGAGCAGGCGGAGCGCACGGAAATGGGCCCAACGGTGTAGATCTCGTCGAGCTTCTTGACGTTCGGAAAGCTGGCGATCTTCGGCTGATGGTGGTAGCGGCCCTTGAACACCTCATGCAGGTACATCCGGGCGACCCGCTCGGCCGTTTCCTCGGTGTTGTGGTCGTTGTCGATATCAATGACCAGGCTGCGCAGCAGCTCCCGCACCTTGCCCGCCACTTCGATCTCCAGCTGATCCAGCTCACCATCCAGCAGGTGCTCGGCGATGTTGTCGTTGGCGAGGAACGACACACCGGCCTTTTCGAGCCGGTCGCGGAGGCGCAGGCTCACCGGCAGGGGAGCTGCATCGGGGGCGGACCCGGCAGGACTGAAGCTGGAAGGAAGCGTGGAGGTCATGGAGAGGCTCAGAGCGCGCCGGCGGCCGGCATGAGAGTGAGATCTTCCACCACCTGGGTGGCGGGCTGTTGGGCCAGGTACAGCAGGGCTTCGGAGGCCCGCTCAGGGTCAAGCATGGCACGCCGGTCGAATGAACTGTGGACGGTTTCGCTGTCCCACAGTGGTGTATTCACCGCACCAAGAGTGAGCGTGCTGACCCGAATCCCGTGGCTGCGCTCTTCAGCGGCCAGGCATCGGCTCAGCGAGACCAGCGCGGCTTTGCTGACGCAGTAAGCCCCCCAGTCGGGGAACGCCTGGTGCGCCGCATGGCTGCTCACGTTGATGATGTGCCCCCCGCCGCGCCTGCGCAGCAGGGGCAGGACTGCCTGGCAGATCTGGAACACGGCTGTGAGATTCAGCTGCATCAGCTGCTGCCAGCGCTCCAGCGGCATCTCCGCCAGGGCGCCGGTGTAGGCCATGCCGGCATTGTTGATCACCACCTGCGGTTCCAGGCCCCGGGAGAGCAGGTCCTCGAGGGCAGGCCCGATCCCGGCGGGGGCGGTCAGGTCGAGCCCGGCCGTCTCCACCCGACGTTCACCAGTCCCCAGGTCGCTTGCCAGCTCCTCGAGGGCTGTGGAGGCCCTGGCGACCAGCAGGAGATCGAACCCTGCCTGGGCAAACCGTCGGGCCGCTGCTGCGCCGATGCCCCGCGAGGCTCCAGTGATCAGAACGGCAGGCAAACGGCGCAGTGCAGGAAACAGGCTGGAACGAGGTCCATTGTGAACCTTAAAGGTTCGTGGAGGGATCTGGGGCGCCCGGCTCCAGGAACTGCCCCATGCGGCGGAACTTGGCATAGCGCTGATCCTGCAGCTCCCGCTCGCTGAGCGGCGCCAGCTCCTGAAGCTGCTGCAGCAGGGCCGCCTTGAGCGCTTCGGCGGCCTGCAGCGGGGCCCAGTGGTTGCCGCCGGAGGGCTCGCGCAGCACCAGGTCGACGATGCCCAGCTTCAGCAGGTCGGCGCCGGTGATCTTGAGAGCCTCCGCCGCCACGGGACCCTTGGCCGCATCACGCCACAGGATCGAAGCGCAGGCCTCCGGCGATGCCACCGTGTAGACGCTGTGCTCAAACATCAGCAACCGATCGGCGACACCGATGCCGAGGGCACCACCGGATCCCCCTTCGCCGATCACGGTCGCCAGGATCGGGACCCGCAGACGGAACATCTCACGGAGATTGACGGCGATCGCCTCCCCCTGACCCTGCTCTTCGGCCAGCACCCCCGCGTAGGCCCCGGGGGTGTCGATGAAGCTGATGATCGGCAGCCGGAAGCGGTCGGCATGCTCCATCAAGCGCATGGCCTTGCGGTAACCGCCGGGGGAGGCCATTCCGAAGTTCCGGGCCACATTCTCCTTGGTGTCCCGCCCCTTCTGGTGACCGAGCATCACGACGTTGGTTTCACCGATGCGGCCGATCCCGCCCACCATGGCGCGATCATCGGAACCACGTCGATCCCCATGCAGTTCGATGAACTCGTCACTGATCAGCTGGATGTAATCCAGGGTGCTCGGGCGCTGGGGGTGACGGGCGACCTGAATCTTCTGGGCCGGCGTGAGGGACTCGAAGATTTCGGTGCGTCGACGCGTGGCAAGGCTTTCCAGCTGGAGCAGTTGCTGGCTCACATCCACTTCCGAGTCGCGCGCCAGCTGACGGATCTGCTCGATCTGGTCCTCCAGCTCGACCAGGGGCTTCTCAAAGTCCAGCAGGGCACGACGGGCCATGGGCGGCGGAGGGGCAGGGTGTAAGGGGGGAGAGGAGGATCAGGCCACCGCCATCGCGTGGGCCTGGGAGGTCGCCGGCTCCAGCCCGAGGGCCTGGAAGCCGTGGCGGCGTGAGGCCTCACCGATCTGATCCATCAGGGCCAGGGTGATGTTGTTGCGTCCCCAGCTGAAATTCGTGTGGATGTCCTCGAAGTCGAGGATCATCGCTTCGGCGAAACAGGCAAACATCTGGCGCTGGGGCTTGGCCATTTCCGCCACTTCCATCATCTGCCAGCCGATGTCCTGCCAGAACTCCACGATGCCGCCCTTCAGCACATGCACGCCGTCGGCCGCGGCCTTGCTGTCGAGGTTCTTGGGATAGCCGCCGTCAATCATCAGGCATGGCTTCCTCAGGGAGGCGGTGTCGATCTGGAGGCTCTGGGGCAGGCTGGCCACCCAGACCACCACATCCGCTTCGCGCAGGGCCTCGTCGAGGTCAAGAATCCGACCCTCCCCCAGGCTGGTCTGGAGATCCACCAGGGGCTGGGGGCGGCGGGCCACCAGCAGCAGTTCGCCAACGCCACGCCGCTGCATCCAGCGGCACACGGCGCTGCCGATGTCACCGCTGGCTCCCACCACGGCCACCCGGGCCTGGGCCAGGTCGATGCCCAGCTTCGGGGCGTTCTCCTCCACCTGCTGACAGACGACCCAGGCGGTGTGGGTGTTGCCGGTCGTGAAACGCTGCCAGTCCAGCTGCACGGCACTGACCCGCTCCTCGCGCAACAGGTTCATGTCCTCGAAGATGATCGAGGTGAAGCCCCCCAGGGCCGTGATGTCGATGCCGGACCGCTGGGCCAGTTCCATGGCCTTCAGCACCTTGCGCTTGGCCGTCTTGAAACGGCGGAGCATCTCGGGCACGAAGACCGAGTCGATGTAGGCCCCCTGGATGGTCTTGCCGGTGCGGCTGGTCACCTGCACCTTCTCCACCAACTGGGGCGGGGCGGCGCACCACATGTCCAGGTCCCCGTCGGCGTACTCGTCGTAGCCGAGGGAGCGGGCCTTGGCTCTGGCCTCCTCGAAGCTGGTGGAGTGACCGATCAGGCCGAACATGCGGAAACCCGGAGGATGTCGCGGACGCTACATCCTCCCACGGTTGGCTGGGGCGCCTGTCAGCCGACCAGAGCGGCCGCCGCCAGCTTGGCGATTTCGCGGCCCGTGAAGCCGATGTCTAGCAGGGCTTCCTGGTAGGAGCTGAGGAAATCGGCCATCAGATCTTCCTTGTCCATGTGCAGGACAGCGGCATCGTCGGCCACCTGCTCCAGCATCCGCCGCACCAGGGGGAGGTTCTCGCGGTTGGCCTGCTCCAGCTCTTCGCGCACGTTGTCCAGGTTGGCCTTGAGCCACTCCTGGCCATAGTTCAGATGGGTGTATTCGTCCTTGACCACGCCTTCGGTGATCTTGCGGGCGAAGGGATCCGCCACGGGGATGTAGATGTGGTAGGCCGAGATCGCAAACGCCTCGATCAGGATCGCCTGAATCAGCAGGCAGGTGGTCACCTTGCCTTCGGCCAGGGCCTTCTGGAAGTTGCCGTGGAGTGGGGAGAAGAACTCCTTGGCGAAGGGCATGTCGGCGGTCACCCCCAGATTGTTGGCACAGGCGGTGAAGCCCTTCATGTGCTTGAGCTCCATGCGGGCCAGCCTGGCGAGCTCGTCGGCCTGCTCGGGGATGAGGGTGCCGAGGGCGATGTAGTTGTCGTGGGCTTCCTGCTCGCCCTCGATCACGATGGCGTTGATGCGGCTGTAGGCATCCTTGTAGGTGGCGGCGCTGAAATCGGGAAGCGCCTCAGACCCGGCGGCGCCAGGGTTCGCGGCGGGTTCGGTGACAGCAGGGTTGGCCAGGGTCGCCATGGTTGCCGCAGCACAGGTCATGGGGCGACTGTAACCACCTTCACCGGTGCTCAGCCGCACCGTTCGGTGGCCAGTCGCTGACGAGCAGCGCCTCCAGCCGCCGGGTCCAGCCGTCCACCAGCCGCTCGAACAGCTGCTCTCCGAGCGTCGCTTCGGCGCCGCGGCTGTCGCCCACCACCCCCGAGCGGCTCAGGTCCTGGGTGAGCCAGGCGCAGGGGGCCTCCCGCTCCAGGCTCCAGCCGGTGGGAGGGAGAGGGCCATCCAGGCCATCCCGCGGCCGGTCGCTTCCCACCAGTTCCGGGGCCAGATGGAGCATCAGGCTGGTTTCCGCCAGTCCGGCGTGGAGTCCGTCACGTCGTTCGGGCTCGGGAAGCAGGTCGGCCAAACCCTCGGGTCCGCTCCAGAGAAAACAGGGCAGCACCCCCATCCGCGGGGCGGTGGCCCGCAGCTGGCGGGCTGCCGCCTGGAGCAGCGCGATCTGGCCGCCGTGGCCGTTGAGCAGCACCAGTCTCTGGAATCCGGCCTCCGCCAGCTGGCTGCCCAGGGTCATCACCAGGTCGATCAGCTGACCGGCCGTGATGCTCAGGGTGCCCGGAAATCCGTGGTGCTCCGGCGAGAAGCCCACCGCCTGCAGGGGCAGGCGCCAGATCGGCCGCTCGGAGGGCAGGCGGGCCAGCACGGCGTCGACCACCCGCTCGGCGAACAGGGCATCGGTGCCCAGCGGCAGCTGGGGACCGTGCTGCTCCACTGCCCCCCAGGGCCAGATCACGGTGCTGCCGGGGTGGGAGGCAGCCTCCTGAACCTGGGGCCATCGGAGGGCCATGAGGTGGTGCTGGCGCTCCATGGAAGGCGGCTGGGCGATGGAACCGATCCCTACAGTGTGCTGCTGTCAGCACCTCTGCAGATGGCCGGATCCGGCAAGCAACCGCCCGCCCCGTCGGCACGGCCGGTGCCCCCGGCCAGCCCGCGGCCCCCAGCCAGCCCGCGGCCCCAGGCCGGCCCATCCCCGCAGGCCGGCCCACCGCTGCGCAAGCCTCCGCAGGTGCTCATGATCAAGAAGGATGAGCCGGCAGCCCCCGTGACCGGCGAGATCCAGCCCGACACCTCCGCCCAGGTGGAAGCTCCCGTGGCTCCGGGCACGGCCGCCCCGCCGCCCCGCTCCCCGCAGCCGTCACCCCGGCGCACGGACGAGGAGCTCTTCGACATGGGGTCCCTGGAGGGCCTCACCATGGCGGACCTGCTCGGCCCGGACACCACCCGCAAACGTCAGCAGGGAACAGCCAGGCCAGCGGCGAGCCAGCCCACGCGCAGTGTCGATGAGTTCGATTTCGATGAGCAGGCCTTCCTGGCGGCCCTCGATGAGCAGGATTTCGTCGGCACCACCGGTGAGGTGGTCACCGGTGAGGTGGTCGGTGTGGAAAGTGATGGGGTTTACGTGGACATCGGGGGCAAGGCTCCGGGGTTCATGCCCAAGAAGGAGGCGGGCCTGGGGGTGATCACCAACCTCAAGGAGCGCTTCCCCCGCGGCACCCGCGTCGAGGTGCTCGTCACGCGGGAGCAGAACGCCGAGGGGATGGTGACCGTCAGTGCCCGCGCCCTGGCGCTGCGGCAGAGCTGGGAGAAGGTCCGCGGCATGGAGAAGGACGGCAAGGTGGTGCAGGTCAAGGTGAACGGCTTCAACCGCGGTGGCGTGACCTGTGATCTGGAGGGGTTGCGGGGCTTCATTCCCCGCTCCCAGCTTCAGGAGGGCGAGAACCATGAGGCCCTCGTCGGCAAGACCCTGGGCGTCACGTTCCTGGAGGTGAATCCCGAGACCCGTAAGCTCGTCCTCTCCGAGAAGAAGGCGGCCACGGCGGCCCGCTTCTCCGAACTGGAGGTGGGGCAGCTGGTGGAGGGCGTCGTCGCCTCGGTGAAGCCCTACGGATTCTTCGTCGATCTCGGGGGCATCAGCGGTCTGCTCCACCACAGCTGCGTGACCGGTGGTCAGCTGCGCGACCTGCGGGAAGCCTTCGGCCAGGGCGAGCGGGTCCGTGCTCTGATCACCGAACTCGATCCGGGCCGGGGCCGCATCGCCCTGAACACCGCCCTGCTGGAGGGCCAGCCTGGCGAACTGCTGGTCGCGAAGGAGAAGGTGATGGAGGAGGCCGAAGACCGGGCCAACCGCGCCCGCTCGGTGCTGCGTCAGCAGGAGCAGAACGCCGGATGACGGCTGCCCGCAGTGCCAAGGCCCAGGCCATCGGGCCCGACTGGGAACTCGATTACTACTCGCGCCCGATCCTCGAACCGGATGGCAAGAAGCGCTGGGAGCTGCTGATCTGCTCCACCCCCGCGGTGGGGGAGGATGGGAGCTCCCAGCAGGAGGGATTTCGCTGGGCCAAGGCCTGTCCTGCCGGCAGCGTCAATTCGCTCTGGTTGCGCGAGTCCCTGGAGGAGGCCCTGGCCGCCGCGGATGCCGAGGGATACGCGCCCCCGCGCCGGCTGCGCTGCTGGCGTGCCTCGATGCGCACCATGGTGCAGCGGGCGGCCGAGGGCCTGGGCCTGGAGCTGATCCCCAGCCGCCGCACCTACGCCCTGGTCGGTTGGTTGCAGCAGCGCGAGCGGGACGTCTACCCCCTGGAGGAGGGCTACATGGCCGGTCCCCTCGCTCCCCCGCCCCAGGCGGTCCGTCCGGTGCCCGTTCCCCTGCCGGAGGCGGCCCGGGGTGACAGCTGGGCCTGGGCCAGCCTGCCGGTCGCTGCCCTGGCCGGTGCCAGCGGCTGGGAGACCGGCTTCTCCGGGCTGGTCCCTGTCCCTGCGGTGGCCGATCCCGAGGCGTCCGTGCCGGGGCTGCGCCTGTTCAGTGCCAGCCGGGCCCTGGCCCTCGCCGGCTGGCTGGCCGGGCTCGAGCCTGTGCGCCTGGAGATCGTCGGCCCCCAACTCGTGCTGGAGGCTGGTCTGGAGGATCGCTGGCTGCTCGCCACCCTGCCGGAGGAGGAAGCCGAGGCTGCCCTGGAGGCCTTTCGGGCGGCTCGTGAGCGCGCCGGCGGTCTCCAGTTCATCGCCGTGCAGTCTCGTCAGAGCGATCAACGCTTCGAGGGGTTCTGGCTGCTGCGGGACCTGCCGGATGGCTGAGGCGGTTCCGGCCCCCTTCGACCGTCCCGACGTCGGCTTCAACGCCCTGCCGGGCTGGACCTGGGTTGGTTGTTACGGCGGCTACTACCTCCAGTGCGATCTGCTGGACGGGTTCGAGCATGGTTTCTTCACCCGCCAGTGGCAGGGCCGCGAGCCCGAGGTGCTCGCGGGCTACCTCAGTGCCGGGGTGAGCGTGCATCGCCTTCAGCAGGTCCATGGCGCGGATGTGCTGCCGGCTGGAGAGGCTGTGGTCGATCCCTGGCCTGCGGGTGATGGGCTGGTGAGCGACGATGGCGGCCAGAGCCTCTGGGTCTGCGGCGCCGACTGCACCCCGGTGCTGCTCGCCGACCCCCGCCGGGGTGCCGTGGCGGCATGCCATGCCGGCTGGCGGGGTGTGGCCGCCCGAATCCTGCCCGCCGCCATTGAGCGCCTGGAGGCTGCCGGCAGCCGCCGGACCGATCTGCTGGTGGCCCTTGGCCCTGCCGTCGCCGGGGAGCGCTACCAGGTCTGCCGTGAGGTCAGCCTCCAGGTGGGCGCCGCCCTGCACGCCACCCCGCCCCCGGAGTCTGGGCCGGAGTCCACCCTCGCCAGCCTGCGGGCCTGCGGTGCCCTTGCCGAGGATCCGCAACCGGGTCGGGACCGCCTCGACATCCGGGCGGCCAGCCGGCATCAACTCGAACGCTGTGGCATCCCGGCCGAACGGATCGCCGTCTGCCCCCTCTGCACCGTGGCTGAGCAGGAACTGTTCCACTCCTGGCGCCGTGACCAGGTCAGGGCCGTTCAGTGGAGCGGCATCGTCGCCCAGGCCTGAGCTGAGCTCAGCCGCGAGTTCCCCGCTCGCTGTGCAGAGTCCGCCGGTTGTCAAGCAGGAAAGCCACCCTGGCGACGGCGGTTTCGGGCTGTGTGAGCAGATCTGGATCAAGGATGAACAGGGGTAGAACGGCACGTTGCTGGCTTCCATACCCGAGCGCTGGATGATCGACGAGCCGAAGATCGCGACGAAACCAGACAACATGAAGCCTCATCAGTCGCGCTTCACCCTTGCGCAGAGTTCAGTCCGTCAGTCATAATGCAAGAAGTGCATAGTGAATCGCAATGCTCACGGGATCTGAACTTCTGAGCAAGGTCAAGGAGTTGGGTGATGTCAGCAAATCTGACCTTGTTCGCGCCTGCGGCTATGTCTCCCAGAAGAAGAGCGGTGATGAGCGCTTGAATTTCACGGCCTTCTACGAAGCTCTCCTGCAGGCCAAGGGCGTTGAATTCGGCGGTGCCCCGAAAGCTGGCAAGGGTGGGCGCAAGCTGAGCTTCTCGACCAAGGTGCAGTTCAACGGCAACCTCATGGTGGGCAAGGCCTACACCGCCATGCTGGACCTCAAGCCCGGGGATGAGTTCGAGATCAAGCTGGGTCGGAAGCAGATCCGCCTCGTGCCGCTGGGGGCTGAAGACGAAGAGGAATGAGCTCCCGCTTCTGATCGTCCCTGGGATCCAGGCCCTCCCCTGATGCTCAGCCCTTGCTGCAGGCACTGAGGGCCAGCGCCACCTGTTCGGCCACCTTGATGCCGTCGATCGCCGCCGACAGGATCCCGCCGGCGTAGCCGGCCCCCTCACCAGCCGGGTACAGCCCGGGGGTGTTGCGGCTGACCAGGGTCTCGCTGTGGCGGGGAAGGCGGACCGGGGATGAGGTGCGCGTCTCCACGCCCGTGAGCAGGGCCTCGTCCATCGCGAAACCGGGAATGCGCCGCTCGAAGGCGGGCAGCGCCTCCTGGAGCGCGGCGACCACATAGGAGGGAAGGCAGGTCCGCAGGTCCGCCGGCCGTACTCCGGGCTGGTAGGAGGGCGTGATGCTCGCCTGCCCCTCGGTTGCGCCCCCCGAGGCCGCCCCGGGGGGCGTCCGGCCGAGAAAGGCAGCCACCTGCTGGGCGGGTGCCTCGTAGGTGCCACCTCCCGCCACGAAGGCCCGCTGTTCCCAGTGGCGCTGGAAGGCGATTCCGGCCAGCGGATCGTCCCGATCCCGGCCGTAGGGGCGCAGGTCATCGAGGCTCACCGGCACCACCAGGCCGCTGTTGGCATTGCGCTCGTTGCGGGAGTGCTGGCTCATCCCGTTGGTGACCACACCCCCGGGCTCGGAGGCGGCTCCCACCACCAGGCCCCCCGGACACATGCAGAAGCTGTAGACGCTGCGCCCTTCCAGGCCGGGGCCCGCGCAGTGATGCACCAGCTTGTACTCGGCGGGGCCCAGGCGGGGATGGCCGGCGGCGGGGCCCCAGCGGGCCCGGTCGATCAGCGGTTGGGGATGCTCGATCCGCAGGCCGATGGCGAACGGCTTGGCCTCCAGGGCGACCCCTGCGGACTGCAGCATCGCGAAGGTGTCCCGTGCGCTGTGTCCGATCGCCAGCACCACGGCGCCGGCTTCCAGCGTCGTGCCGTCGGCCAGGTGCACGCCGCGCACCGCCCGGGAGGCCGGATCCAGTTCCAGCCCGTCCAGAAGACTCCCAAAGCGCACCTCACCGCCGAGCTCCTCGATCCGCCGGCGCAGGCCCCGCACCACGGTGGCCAGCTTGAAGGTGCCGATGTGGGGGCGGTGCAGGGTGAGAATCTCGGCATTGGCACCGGCCGCCACCAGCTCCTCGAGCACCTTGCGCACGTAGGCCTTGGGCTCGCTCACCTGGCTGTAGAGCTTCCCATCGGAGAACGTGCCGGCACCGCCCTCACCGAACTGGGCGTTGGACTCGGGGTTGAACGGCTGCTGACCTCGCCAGAAGCCGAAGGTGTCGGCGCTGCGGCGTCGCACGTCCTTGCCCCGTTCGAGCAGCAGGGGCCGAAACCCCATCTGGGCCAGCAGCAGGGCCGCGAAATAGCCGCAGGGTCCAGCTCCCACCACGATCGGCCGGGGAGGCTCTGCCCCCGTGGCGCTGTGCGGTGGTCCGTCCACGACATGGCGGTAGACCGTGTCGGGCGTCGGCCGCAGGTGGGGATCCCCGGCAAAACGGCGCAGCAACCGCTGTTCCCCGGCCGCATCGAGCTCGAGCACGAGATCGAGGCTGTACACCAGGGAAATCCGTGCGGCGCGCCGGGCGTCGACGCTGCGCTTGACCAGGCGGACTTCCCGGAGCTGCTCGGGAGGGATCCGCAGCCGCCGGCAGACAGCCGCGGCGAGGTCGGCCTCCTGATGATCGAGCGGCAGCTTCAGCTCGCTGAGGCGAAGCACGGTGCGGGGGTCTCGGATCCCCTGTTGTAGACCCCGGGGTTCCGGGGAGCCGCTGACGCACCCACCCAGCGGTGCCATGGTGGGAGTCCTGCCCGCCGTGCCAGGGCAAGACCAGCCAGGCCCGAGCGCCCTTCCATCCCCGAATCTCCTCCATGGGTCTTGCCCACTGCCCCCTCTGCATCGGTCTGGCACTCCTCTCCCTGGTGCGCGGCTGCGCGAACGCCGTGCAGCTCTGGCAGCTGCTGGTCCCCGCCCCGTCCGTCTCGCTGGGGCTGCAGGGCACCTAGCCTCGGGCGCGTTCCAAGCTCTGCCCTGCAGGCCTCCCCTCACCATGCCCCCGGGATTGCAGGCCACCTACTTCGGCGCCAACGGCTGGCTGCTCGAGTTCGACCGGGTGCGGGTGCTGGTGGATCCATGGCTGACCGGTGCCCTGGAGTTCCCGCCGGGCCCCTGGCTGTTCCGCGGCACGCTGCCTCAGGAGTGGCCCGTTCCTGCCGCCCTCGACCTGCTCCTGCTCACCCAGGGGCTGCCGGATCACTGCCATCCAGCCAGCCTGGCCCTGCTCGATCCTGATCTCCCCGTGGTCGGTTCGCTCGCCGCGGGCCAGCGGGCACGGCAGCTCGGCTTTCGCCACGTCACCGCCCTGCGTCCCGGGGAGCGCCATCGCCTGGGTGCCCTCGAGATCCTCGCCACGGCCGGTGCCCCCGTGCCCCAGGTGGAGAACGGCTACAGGCTGGCGCATCCGGCCGGCCGCCTCTACCTCGAACCCCATGGCTTCCTGGATCCGGACCTGCCTGCGGAGCCGGTGGATGCCGTGATCACCCCCGTGGTGGATCTTGGTCTTCCCCTGGCCGGCGCCTTCGTGCGGGGCCGTCAGGTGTTGCCGCACCTGCTGGAGCGCCTCAGTCCGGCCACGGTTCTGGCCAGCACCACCGGCGGGGATGTGCGGTTCGACGGCCTGCTGACCCGGGCGCTCTGGCAGCGGGGCAGCAGCAGCGAGGCCGCGGCCATGCTGGAGGCCCTCGCCGCCGGCGCCGCCAACCCCACCCGGTTGATCGATCCTGTGCCGGGGACCCCCTACCCGCTGTCCGGCCTGGCCTGAGCGGCCAGACCGGCACCAGGATGGGGCCATGAACGACCCGATCCGTGGCCTGCTGCAGTGGAGCAGCGATCCGCTGGTGCGCAAGCTGATCGCGGCCCTGGTGGCGCTGGCGGCCATCGCCCTGCTCAGCCGGCTCACCCAGGCCTCGCTCAACCGCTACCTGCGGGACTCAGACACGCGCTACTACGCGCGCAAGCTCGTGGCGCTGAGCGGGTATTTCCTCGCGGTGGTCTGCATCACCGTGATCTTCAAGGACCGGCTGGGCGGCCTCACGGTGGCGATCGGGGTGGCCGGTGCCGGCATCGCCTTCGCCCTGCAGGAGGTGATCGGCAGTGTGGCCGGCTGGATCGCCATTTCCTTCGGGGGCTTCTACCGCCCGGGCGATCGGGTGCAGCTGGGGGGGATCAAGGGCGATGTGATCGATATCGGCATCCTGCGCACCACCCTGATGGAACTGGGGGAATGGGTGGACTCCGACCTGTACACCGGCCGGATCGTGCGGATCGCCAACAGCTTCGTGTTCAAGGAGCCGGTGTTCAACTATTCCGGCGATTTCCCCTTCCTCTGGGATGAACTGCGCCTACCGGTGCAGTACGGCAGTGACCACCGCCGTTGCCGCCGCATTCTCGAGCGCGTCGGAGCCGAGGTGGCCACCGACACCCTCACCCAGGCGGTGCGCTCGGCCTGGCAGGAGATGGTGCGCAAGTACCTGCTGGAGAACGCCGGCATGGAGCCCCAGGTGACCCTGGCGCTCAATGACAACTGGATGGAGTACACGCTCCGCTACATGGTGGACGTCAAGAAGCGGCGCTCCACCAAGGACCTGATCTTCACCCGGATCCTGGAGGAGTTCGAGCAGGCCGGTGATGCCGTGCGCATCGGCTCCACCACGCTGGAGCTGGTGCAGGCCCCGCCCCTGGAGGTGCACCTCAGCCCCGACCGGAGCGCCGGGGTCGGCGAGCCTGGTTAGCGTCAGCTCAAGGCCGCTCAAGCGGGCGGCGGGCCCATCTCCTGTTCGATCGCCGCCACGGCGATGCGGGTGTTCAGGACCGCATCGGGGTTGAGGCTGATCGAATCGATGCCCTCGGCCACCAGGAATTCGGCGAATTCGGGGTGGTCACTGGGGGCCTGACCACAGATTCCCACCTTCCGCCCGCAGCGTCGGGCGGTGCGGATGGCCATTCGGATCATCGCCTTGACACTGTCATCCCGTTCATCAAAGAGTTCCGCGACGAGGGCGGAATCCCGGTCCAGCCCCAGGGTGAGCTGGGTGAGGTCGTTCGAGCCGATCGAGAAACCGTCGAACCGCGCGGCGAAGGCCTCGGCATTGATCACGTTGCTGGGCAGTTCGCACATCACATAGACCTGCAGGCCGTTCTCGCCCCGCACCAGTCCATGGCGGGCCATCTCGGCCAGCACCCGATCGCCCTCCTCCGGGGTGCGGCAGAAGGGCACCATCGGGATCAGGTTGGTGAGGCCCATGCGCTGCCGCGCCTGCAGCAGGGCTTCGCATTCCAGCCCGAACGCCTCGCGAAACGCCGGGGCGTAGTAGCGGGAGGCCCCCCGCCAGCCGAGCATCGGGTTTTCCTCGGCCGGTTCGAAACCCCTGCCACCCAGAAGCTTGGCGTATTCGTTGCTCTTGAAGTCGGAGAAGCGCAGGATGACGGGCCGCGGATGGAAGGCGGCCGCCAGCCGCCCCATGCCCTGGGCGAGCAGGTCCACGTAGTAGTCCCGGGGACGGGGGTAGCCGGCGGTGAGTTCGGCGATGGCCTGGCGTTCGCCTGGATCGCTGACGCGCTCGGGCTCCAGCAGCGCCAGGGGATGGACCCGGATGTGGTTGGCGATGATGAATTCCAGACGGGCCAGGCCCACCCCATCGCAGGGAATCGCGGCCAGCTTGAAGGCTTCCTCCGGATTGCCCACATTCATCAGGATGCGGGTCCGGGTGGGGGGCAGATCATCCAGTTCCCGCTCCTCCACCCGGAAGGGCAGGGCGCCGCGGTAGACCCGACCCACGTCCCCCTCGCAGCAGCTGGCGGTGATCGCCTCCCCATCGGCGATGCGGCTGGTGCCATCGCCGGTGCCGACGATGGCGGTGATCCCCATCTCGCGGGCGATGATCGCCGCGTGGCAGGTGCGGCCGCCCTGGTTGGTGATCACCCCGCTGGCGAGCTTGAGGATCGGCTCCCAGTCGGGATCGGTTCGCTCCGTCACCAGGAGGTCGCCGGGCGAGAAGCGCTGGATCTCGCCGGGATCCCGGATGATCCGGGCCCGGCCACTGCTCACCGAGGCCCCGATGGCGCGGCCCTGGCAGACGAGCTCCGCGTCATGGGGCTCCAGGTGCCAGCTGCGCAGCACGGAGGCCGAGCGGCGGGACTCCACGGTCTCCGGCCTGGCCTGGAGGATGAACAGCTCGCCGGTGGTGCCGTCCTTGGCCCACTCGATGTCCATCGGAGTGGGAACGCCCCGCCGGGCGCTGTAGTGTCGCTCGATCGTGCAGGCCCACCGGGCCAGCTGCAGGGCCTCGGCGTCGGTGATGGCGTAGCGGCGCCGTTCGGCCTCCGGCACCGGCACGTTGCAGGTGGCGGTGTTGCCCGGTTCACCCCCGCCGTCAGCGGTCGGCAGCGCATCGGCGTAGACCATGCGGATCGCCTTGCTGCCGAGGCGGCGATGCACGATCGGCTCGAAGCCCTGCTCCAGGGTGGGTTTGAAGATGAGGTACTCATCCGGGTTCACCGCGCCCTGCACCACGTTCTCGCCGAGGCCGTAGGCGGCCGTGAGCAGCACCGCGTCGCGGAAGCCGGTTTCGGTGTCGATGCTGAACATCACCCCGGAGGCCGCCAGGTCGGAGCGCACCATGCGCTGCACGCCGATCGAGAGCGCCACCTCGAAGTGGTCGAAGCCGTTGATCTGCCGGTAGGAGATGGCCCGGTCGGTGAACAGGGAGGCGAAGCAGCGGCGGCAGGCGGCCAGCAGGGCGGCCTCCCCATGCACATTCAGGTAGGTCTCCTGCTGGCCGGCGAAGGAGGCGTCGGGCAGGTCCTCGGCCGTGGCGCTGGAGCGCACGGCGACGGCGACGGCCCGCTCCCCCTGGGGCGGCGCCAGGCCGCGGTAGGACTCCAGCAGCACCTCCTGCAGGTCCAGGGGCAGCGGAGCACCCAGCAGGAGCGAACGGGCCGCGGCACCGGCGGCCTGCAGGGCGGCCAGATCCCGACCATCCAGCCCGTCCAGGATGGCGTGGAGGCGAGGCTGCAGCCCGTTGGCGTCGATGAAGTGGCGGTAGGCGGCTGCGGTGGTGGCAAAGCCGCCCGGCACGCACACCCCCTGGCCGCTGAGTTGGCGGATCATCTCCCCCAGGGAGGCGTTCTTCCCCCCCACCTGGGCCACGGCGTCGATGCCCACCTGCTCCAGCGGGACCACGAGCGTTTCTGCTGGGGGCATCGGTTCGACGCGTCTGCCCAGAATCTGGCGCCGATGGACAGTCTGCGCTCCGACTGTGAATGGCTCGAAAGACTGGGTGAGGCAGAACTTCGGTGGCACAGTGGTCCAACCCCTCAGCCTGCCCCTTGGTTTTGGTGTCCCGTTTCCTCCAGGTCCGGATCGCGGCTTCCGGCCATGCCCTCTTCGCGGCTGCGGCGTCGGCCACCTCGGCCGTTGCCCTCGGCGTGGCATCGCTGACCGTCCCTGCCGCCCCGGTGTTCGCCCAGGCCGCCCCCGCCGCCGCCAAGCCGGCGTCGATGGAGCTGATGAACGACCTCTCCCTGGCCGCCGCCGTGAACGTCTGCGAACTGGTCGTGGAGTCGAAGCTGCCGGTCGAGAAGGCCGTGCTCTCCACTGCCAAGTCGATCACCTACGTCATCACCAGCCGCTACGGCAGCCAGGTGGCGAGTGCCGGCAAGCTGCAGCCCGAGCAGATCGCCAATGGCACCATCATCCAGATCGTCGGTCGGGTGCGGCAGGGCTGCTATCCCAAGCTGGCAGGGGCTGACAAGAAATTCGTCGACGACGTCCTCTCCGAATACTCCAAGGCCGTCAACAAGAAGTGAACATGCCGTGAAACGGGGTCCCATCGGGCAGCGCTCTCCACGGGGAAGGGCCGCCCGGAGAGCCTGATCACTCCAGCCAGCTCAGCCCGACCCGATCAGCCCACCGCTTCGCCGCCTCCATTCACGGGCTGCGTTAAGGGGCTGGGTCGACGGGATGCGCACACCGGCTGGCGGGCTGAGCTCCCGACCCCCTCCCTGCTGGTGGCCAGGGACCTTCAGTCTGGCGGCCAGGGAGCTTCAGTCGTTACCGGTGGACGCCGAGTTCTCGCGGTCCGCCCCGGTTCGAGCTGAGCCGGCGGGTGTGCGGTCGGGCTCAGCCTCCGGCAGCAGCTGGGCGAGCAGGCCGGCCCCCATCAGCAGACTGCCCAGCCCGAGGGCGAGCGGGCGGTTCGTGGCGGCTGGCCCATCCAGCCAGGCGGCGGCCGCCAGAAAAGCTCCCCCCAGCAGCAGGCTCGGCACCAGCACGATGCCCCTGGCGGTGCGATTCAGGCTCATGCCGCCTCCTGGGGGCAGCGGGCCGGCCCAGGGGCCAGGGGATGGGCGAGCCCGGCAGCGATCAGCCCATCCCCGAGCTCCAGCTCCCCGCGGCCGGCGGCAGCCCTGCCCAGACGGCTGACCCTGGCCAGCAGCACCCCATCGGCCTGGCCCACGGGACGCAGGTTGATCCGGCTGCGTCGTGGCAGCGCCTCCCGCAGCCAGGCGTTGGCCGCGGCCTGGTCTGCCGGATCGATCCCGATGCAGGCCAGGGCCACGGTGTAGCTCCTGTTGCCATCGCCCACCTGGAGCAGCCCATCCCCGCGCACCTGCAGGAGTTCGGCTGCCGTGGCAGGGCCGGCCCAGCTGAGCCCGCCGACCAGCAGGGCCAGCAGCAGGCTCAGAGCTTGGCGCCGCAGCTGGGGCAGAAGAGATGGGCGCTGGCCGTGCTGGTGCCGCAGCTGTTGCATTGACGGGTGGTGTCGATGGCGAGTTCGGGGTGGGTGGGCAGGCCCACCATCTGGGCATTGCTGGCACCGGGAGGCACCATCGGGTAACAGTTCTCGTTGCGCCGCACCTTCACATCGATGAAGGCCGGTCCAGGATGATCGAGGGCCTCGCGCAACTGCTGGCGCAGGGTGGCCCGCTCGGTGATCAGCACCCCCCGCACACCGAAGGCTTCGGCGAGGGCCTCGAAGTTCGGCATGCCACCGGTCATCTCGGAGGCCGAATAGCGCTCTTCGTAGAAACTCTCCTGCCACTGGCGCACCATGCCCTGCCAGCCGTTGTTGAGCACCACCACCTTCACCGGCAGGTCGTACTGGGCGAGGGTGCCCAGCTCCTGGATGTTCATCAGGATCGAGGCATCGCCGGCCACGCAGATCACCTGGGCGTCCGGGAAGGCCGTCTGCACCCCCATGGCGGCCGGCATGCCGTAGCCCATCGTGCCCAGGCCAGCACTGCTGATCCAGTGGCGGGGAGCGTTGTGGAGGTACTGGGCCGCCCACATCTGATGCTGGCCGACATCGGTGGTGATGTAGGCCTGCGGAGCCAGCTCCTGCAGCGCGATCACCACCTCCTGGGGTGCGATCTCGCCCTCCGGGCTGGGCGTCATCAGCGGGTAATGGCGTTTCCAGCTGGAGATCCGATCCAGCCAGGCATCGGTGCGGCCCTGGGAATCCTCTCCCTCGGATCCGGCCAGCAGGGCATCGAGGGCCTGGCGCACATCGGCCACCACGGCCACATCGGGCACCCGGGTCTTGCCCACCTCGGCGGCGTCGATGTCGATGTGGATCACCTGGGCCCGGGGTGCGAAGCCGTCCAGGCGGCCGGTGACCCGGTCATCGAAGCGGGCGCCGGTGGCGATCAGCAGATCGCATTCGGTGACGGCGAAGTTGGCGTAGGCGGTGCCGTGCATGCCGAGCATGCCGACGGCGAGGGAGTGGGTTTCGTCGAAGGCCCCCTTGCCCATCAGGGTGGTGGTGACCGGCAGGCGGAAGCGCTCCGCCAGCCGGTGCACCTGGGCGTGGGCGTTGCTGCTGATCGCGCCGCCACCCACGTAGAGCAGGGGACGGCGGGCCTGACGGATCAGTTCCAGGGCCTGGCGGATCCGCTCCGGGTTGGCCTGGGGGGGAAGCCGGAAGCCGGCCGGAACGGTGCTGCCGGGCTCCACCGGCACGTAGTCGAACTGCTCGGTGCCCACGTCCTTGGGCACGTCGATCAGCACCGGGCCGGGCCGTCCGCTGGCGGCGATCAGGAAGGCCTCCGCCACGATCCGGCCGATGTCCCTTGGATCGCGCACCACCCAGGAGTGCTTCACGATCGGCAGGGTGATGCCGAAGATGTCGGTTTCCTGGAAGGCATCGGTGCCGATCGCCGCCCGGGGCACCTGGCCGGTGATCACCACCATCGGCACGGAATCCATGTGGGCCGTGGCGATGCCGGTCACCAGGTTGGTGGCGCCGGGGCCGGACGTGCCGAAACAGACGCCCACCTTGCCGGTGGCGCGGGCGTAGGCGTCGGCGGCGTGGGTGCCGCCCTGCTCGTGGCGCACGAGGATGTGCTTCATCCAGCCCCGGCTTTCCGCCTTGTGGAGCTCGTCGTAGATGGGGAGGATGGCTCCGCCGGGATAGCCGAAGATGTGCTCCACACCGTGGCGGTGGAGGGCATCCATCAGGGCGTAGCCGCCACTCACCCGCTGCGACTCGGCGCTGTGCCGCTGAGCCGGCTCGGGAGAGGCGGCCTGGGATGCCACGGCCGGCTCGGAGGCCGCACGATCAGTGGTGGCGCTCCCGGCACCCGAGGGGTGGGAGGCGGTGCTCGCGGACCCGGCCGCAGGAGTGAGGGGCGTAAGCGTCACGGCTGCAGCGGGCCAACCACTCTGGCCATCTAACGGACTACGGCAACCCTAGGCCTTGGTGCCGCTTTTGGGGATCGGCGAGCCCGCGCCATCGCCCGCAGCACCTTGGCGGGATCGATCCAGTGGCCACCGTGGCGCAGGCCCCAGTGGAGATGGGGACCTGTCGTGCTGCCGCTCATGCCCACATGGCCGATGACCTGGCCGGTGCGCACCCCGATACCCGTGGCCAGACGGACGGAGCCGCTCTGGTACACGTCCCCGACCGCCCGGCCGGAGAGATGGCAGTAG
>NZ_JBKKKY020000042.1:0-25472 GCF_046613545.2 Aphanothece microscopica RSMan92
GGGCGGACTGCTCCATGCCGCCCAGGCCGCGTCGCAGCAGCTGGCTGCGCTGCCGCAGCAGCCTGCCGTAACGACTCAGCAGGTCGCCGTAGAGCGGCTCGAGCTGGAGCACCACCCGGTCCAGCCACTGGCGACGGCCGGCAGGTTCCCCCCGCACCAGGTCCAGGTCCAGGGCGCTGAAGCTGACGCAGCGCAGGGAACCCAGCAGATCCAGCTGGCGTTCGAGGATCTTGCCGTTGCGGCGGGCCTGGCGGCCGCCGGAGCGCCGCAGCTCGAGCTGCAGCTCGTCCCCCGCCGCCGTCCGGCCGCGCACGACGGCGGCCGGACATCCCTGCTGGATCAGATCCCGATCGGAGCCCGTGCGATGGGAGCGCAGGGACCCCAGCAGCTCGACGGATTCGAGCAGGTTGGATTTTCCCTCGCCGTTCGGCCCGAGCACCAGCAACCTGGGGGCCTCCAGGCTGAGGTCGAGCCGCGCGATGTTGCGGAACTGCAGCAGCTCGAGGCGTTGCAGCCGGATGGGTCCCGAGGCGGTGAGCGGCTAAGGTAGGGCCTCCGGGAACGAATCCCGGTGGTGGGCATGTAGCTCAGTTGGATAGAGCATCAGATTCCGGTTCTGAGGGTCGGGGGTTCGAGTCCCTCCATGCTCGTTGAGCCCACGCCCTGGCCTCGACGCCCATTCCCCGCTGCTGCGGGACTTTCACCTTCCGGCCGGAACCGGAAGGCTTTTTTGTTGCTGGGCCGCCCACGGCCCGCGGTCAGAGCCACAGCCCCATGGCCCGGATCCCGCCCGGATCCACGATGAACCCCTGGCGCTCGAGGGCCTTGAGCGACCCCGGCGGTGCCGACAGGGACACGCTGCAGCCGGAGAGTTCCCGCCGCAGCCGGGCCAGGGAGGCCTGCACCAGCGCCAGCATCACCTGGTCCCGGGTGGGCTCGGCCGGATCGGTGCTCAGGTCCCAGAGGTTGGCGTTGAGCGCCAGGTCG
Organism: Aphanothece microscopica RSMan92; assembly: GCF_046613545.2. Lineage (NCBI taxonomy): Bacteria > Bacillati > Cyanobacteriota > Cyanophyceae > Chroococcales > Aphanothecaceae > Aphanothece > Aphanothece microscopica. Next base: position 988 of record NZ_JBKKKY020000042.1, read on the forward strand.
CTGGTGGCGCGCACGAAGCCCACCAGATGGCCCTGGGGATCCTCCACGCCCAGGTGCCAGAGGCTGCGCTCCAGGGCCCGTTGCCAGCGCTCGGGAGTCCGGGGGGCATCACCGGCCGCCGCAAGCAGGTGGTTCAGGGCCCGCGGATCCGGCCAGGGATCGAGCAGGAGCCGGTAGCCCTCCTGCAGACGGGGGGGCGGGGTTGGCGGACGGAAGGGGATCAACAGGGAGCCCAGGGTGATCGCTTGCGAGGGGTCAGCCGGTGTTGCGCATGCCGGCGGCAATGCCGTTGATGGTGAGCAGGGCGCCCCTGAGCAGTTCACTCCGGCTGTAGGTGCGGCCATCGCCGCTGCCGGTGGCAGCCTCGCTCATCGGGGGCTGTCGGTTCTGGTCGCGCAACCGCCGCAGCAGGGCGACCTGGAGGAACCCCAGGGGCACGATGGTGCGGTTGCGCAGATCCACCGACAGTTGCAGGGCGGGATCGCTGTCCAGCAGGCGCTGATGGCCGGTGATGGCCAGCACCAGATCGCGCGTCAGATCGAACTCCGCGGCAATCGTGGCGAAGATCTGCTCGAAGGCCTCACGGCGCTCGGGCCGGCCCAGGGCCTGCACGTAATGGTGGGCCAGGTCGATGTCGACCTTCGAGAGGGTCATCTCCACCTTCGAGATCAGCATCCGGAAGAACGGCCAGCGCTGGTAGAGCAGGCGCAGCAATTCCAGCTGCTCGGGATCCTGATCCAGCTCATCCCGCAGGGCGGCCCCCACCCCGAACCAGCTCGGGAGCAGGAAGCGGCTCTGGGTCCAGCCGAACACCCACGGAATGGCCCGCAGACTGGAGAGATCCTTGGCGCCGCTCTTGCGACGGGCCGGACGGCTGGAGATCTGGAGTTTGCTGATCTCCTCGATCGGGGTGCACTGCTGGAAGAAGGCCACCAGGTCGGGGTTGTCATGCACCAGGGTCCGGTAGAAGTCGCGGGAGCGGGCCGCCAGCCGCCCCATCAGCTCGTTCCAGCTGGGGGTGTTGTCCACCGGTGTGCTCACCAGGCTGTTCTGCAGCACCGCGGTGGTGAGGGTCTCGAGGTTGTAGAGAGCCAGCTCGGGCAGGGAGTATTTGGACGCCAGCACCTCCCCCTGCTCGGTGATCTTGATCCTTCCGCTCAGGGTGCCGTTGGGCTGGGCGAGGATCGCCTGGTAGGCCGGCCCACCACCGCGGCTCACGGATCCACCCCGGCCGTGAAAGATCCGCAGGGCCACATCGTGCTCGGTTGCGAGCTGTTGCAGGGCGATCTGGGCCTTGTGGATCTCCCAGTTGCTGGAGAGAAAGCCGGAATCCTTGTTGCTGTCCGAGTAGCCGAGCATCACCTCCTGAAGGGGCTGGCCGGTCTCCCCGCTGGCCAGCAGGTGGCGGTAGAAGGGCTGGCTGAACAGCTGGGCCATCACCTCCGGAGCGCGCTGGAGGTCCTCGACGGTCTCGAACAGCGGCACCACCAGCAGGCTCGAGCGCTGGGCCACGGGGTCCACCAGACCCGCCTCCTTGGCCAGCAGCAGAACTTCCAGCAGATCCGAGACCGTGTGACTCATGGAGATCACGTAGGTGCTGCAGATCCGTGTGCCGAACTCCTGCTGGAGGCGCTGCACCATGCGCAGCACCGCGAAGGTCTCGGCCGTCGTGGGGGTCCAGCTGGCTGCCGGTGGGAGCAGGGGCCGCCGGGTCTGCAGCTCGCCCAGCAGCCAGGCCACCCGCTGTTCCTCGTCCATCTCCCCGTAGGGCACGGGCAGCTGCAGGTAGCGACTGAGCTCGTCGAGGGCGTCGCTGTGGCGGGTGCTCTCCTGGCGGATGTCGAGGCTGGCCAGGCAGAAGGCGAAGATCTGCACCTGGCTGATCAGGTGCTGCAGCGATTCGCAGCTCAGGCCGGTGCTCTCCAGGCTCTGGAGCACCAGTTCGAGGTCGGTGCGGAACTCATCCACTGCTCCGTAGTGGAGCTCCTGCACCGGTGAGCCGCTGAGGTTGCCGATCGAGGCGGGCAGGGTGGCGAGGCCGTCACAGGGCGATTCCCAGCCCCCATCGGCCAGGAGCTGGTTGCGCCCATGGGTGAGCCGGAGCCGCTCGAGCACGTAGCTCAGCTTGAGGCGGTAGGGCTCGAGGCGGTAGCGGGCAGCCCGTTCCTCGTAGATCTCCGGGAAGCGGAGCCGGTCCATCTCCAGGGATTCCAGCAGCGCCGGACTGACCTGACTCCACTGCATCGAGATGCTGAGCTGGTCCCGCAGTTCACCGACGGCCTTGATGTAGCGCTCCAGCATCAGCTGGCGCTGGAAGCAGGCCGTGCGCCAGGTGATCTCCGGGGTCACCGACGGGTTGCCGTCCCGGTCGGCCCCCACCCAGGAGCCGAAGGTGCAGAAGGAGTCGCGGGGGGCCTCCACGTCGGGGTAGGTGTCGAGCAGCGCCGAGCGGATCCGCTGGCGCAGCAGCGGCATGGCTTCGAAGAGCACCTGCTGGAAGTAGTGGAGGGCGTAGTCGACCTCATCGAGCACGGTGGGCTTGAACTGGTGCAGTTCGTCGGTGCGCCACCACAGCCGGATCTCCTCCTCCAGCTGGAGCCGCAGGCTCTGCCGCTCCACCCGGTTGAGTCCGCTGCCCTGTTCGAGCGTCTGGATCAGGGTGGCCACGCGCCGTTGCTTGTGGCGCACGGTGTGCCGCACGATTTCGGTGGGGTGGGCCGTGAACACCAGGCGCAGGTCCAGATTGCGCAGCAGGTTCTCGATCTGGGCCGGCGGAACATTCAGGTTGCGCAGGCGTTCGAACAGCTGCCGGAATGTGGCCGGTTCGGTCTGGCTGGCGAGGGGTGGCAGGAAGGGATCGCTGGAGGCCGCCTCCGGCAGCGTCTTGAGGCTGTCGAGGTAGCTGTCTTCCTCGATGTGCTGTTCGAGGATGTTGACCAGCTGAAAGTAAAGCGAGAAGGCCCGCGCCGCGGCGATGGCCTCGGCCAGGTCCATCTCCCGGATCAACTGGACGATGGCGTCGGCCGTGTCGGCGACCGCGGTGCCGGATTCGCTGGGATCGCTGAGCTGCTTGAGGCGCAGCAGCCGCTCGGCGTGGCTCGGCGGGCACTCGCTGCGCAGCACCGTTTCCCAAAGGTCCTCGACCAGCTCCAGCCGCTCCCCCAGCAGCCGGGTCGCCCGCTGCGAGGGTTCGACGACGGGAGGCACGAACTGCCGCATGGAGGCTGGTCGGTCGTCGCTGGTGGTGAGGATCATCCCAAAAGGCCCAGTGCTGCGTCTGTGCCCGTCATGGCGGCGAGTTCATCCTCCTGCTCCACCATGACCCTGACCTCGTCGGCCACGATCGCACGGATCGTTTCACCGTTCCGGTGACGGCCCAGCCAGCGCATGGCCTGGTTGCCCTGCTCCAGCACCGCCTCCAGCGGTTCGATCACCGGCGTGAGGCCGAAGGCCGCGGCCAGGGGGGCAACCTCCTCGAGCAGCTGCCGCAGCCAGGCGCGCGCCTGGATCGGCGTGCCGTCGCGCCAGTGGCGCAGCGTGGCGTCCAGGCTGGACCGGGCCGCGGCGCGGTCGTTGGCGTCGGCCAGGCGGGCCAGCTCATCGGTGTCCAGCCGGCTGGCCCGCAGAGGGTCCCACTGCTCGGGGTCGTTCTGGGCCAGCCGCACACGGAGCTCCGCCAGGGCCGTGATCGCCAGCAGCAGAACCGGGTCACTGACCAGGTCGCAGATGCGGATCTCCAGCCGGTTGAGGCCGTAGGGGCGGTCTTCCCCGTTGGGGCGCACGGAGGTCCAGAAATGCCGCACGTTCTGCATGGTGCCGCGCTGCAGCTGCTGCTCCATCCAGTCGACGTAGTGCCCGTGGCTGAGGAACAGGGGCACCTCGGCGGGTGTGAGGGGGAACTGGAGCCAGCGCTGGGAGTGGGCACCGGTGACGGCGCCGTCGAGAAAGGGGGAGCTGGCGCTGAGGGCCAGCAGCAGGGAGGCCTCACAGCGCAGCAGCCGCAGGCCGGCAAACAGCGGCTCCATGGCGGTGAGTCCGAGATTGATGTGGACGCTGGCCGTCACCACACGGGTGCCGTAGGTCTGCTCGATGTAGTCGTGGTAGGGGTTGGCGGGGTCGGACCGCTCGAAGTGGCCACTGTCCCCCAGGCTGAGGGTGCTGCCGGGCAGCAGGGTGAGGTCCCGCTGCTGCAGCCAGCGCCGCAGGCGTCGCCGCGGCTCGAGCAGCAGGCTGAGCTGGCGGGCGTAACTCGCCTCCGGGGGTGTGATGTATTCCAGGTTGCGGTGGTCCGGCTCGGTGACGAACCCCTGCAGGGCTGCCGCGGCCTCTGCTGAGCAGCCCACCACCGTGCCATCACGGCGGCCGGTGTAGAGCTCCACTTCGAAGCCCTTGAGCAGCAGGGGGGCGACCGTGGTCGTCTGTGGCGCGTCGGGTTGGTTCACTCCAGGCAGGCCAGGGCCTTGAGCATGCCTCGGGCCTTGTTGAGGGTCTCCTGATACTCCGCCGCTGGGCGGGAATCGGCCACCAGGCCGGCTCCTGCCTGCACCTGGACCCGCCAGGAGCCATCGGCGGTCGGTTGGACCACCATGGTGCGAATGGTGATGGCGGTGTTGAGCGCGCCGCCCAGGTCCACGGCCCCGTAGACCCCCGAGTAGGGCCCGCGTGCATCGGGCTCGAGGTCATGGATCAGCTGCATGGCCCGGATCTTCGGGGCGCCACTCACGGTGCCGGCCGGGAAGGCCGCCATCAGCAGATCCCACACCGATTTGTCCGGGGCCAGCAGACCCTCGACCTGGCTGACGATGTGCATCACATGGGAATAGCGCTCGATCACCATCAGATCGGTGACCCGGACGGTCCCCGGCCGGCACACCCGGCCCAGGTCATTGCGGCCCAGGTCCACCAGCATCACGTGCTCGGCCCGTTCCTTCGGATCCGCCAGCAGCTCGGCCTCCAGGGCCCGGTCCTCCGCCTCGTCGGCGCCGCGCGGTCGGGTGCCCGCGATCGGCCGCAGGGAGGCCTGGATGCTCCCTCCGGCCACCGGTTCCGCCTTGACCATGACCTCAGGGCTGGAGCCGATCAGGTGCCAGTCGCCGAAATTGAAGAAGGCCATGTAGGGGGAGGGGTTCACCATCCGCAGGCTGCGGTACAGCTCGAAGGGATCCCGGCTGAACCGGCTCTCCAGCCGCTGGCTGAGCACGAGCTGGAAGACGTCCCCGGCGGCGATATGGTCCCGGGCCCGCTCCACGGCCGACTCGAAATCGGCCCGGCTGCGGTTGCTGGTGGCCTTGATCTCGGTGGACTGGCTGTCATGCCACTGCAGGGGCGTGACCCCCGCGGGCAGGGGCTCGTGCATGCGGGTTTCCAGGGCGGCGATGCGGTTGGCCGCGGCCGCGTGGGCCGTGGCCGGGTCCTCGCCGCCGCTGAGATCGGCGTAGGCGATGGCGGTGATCTGGCGCTTCACCTGGTCGAAGACCAGCAGGCTGTCGGCCAGCATCCAGCAGCCATCCGGCGGGGCTCCATCGGCGCGGGGGTGGACGGGCACGCTCGGCTCGATCCAGCGGATGAGTTCGTAGCCCCAGAAGCCGAACAGGTGGCCCACCGGGGGCAGTCCGGGGATCGGGCTGCTGCTCAGGGGCTCGAGGCAGCGGCGCAGCAGGTCGAAGGGATTGCCGCTGAGGGCCTCCTGCCGGCCATCGCGCCACTCCCGCACAGACTGCTCCCCCCGGCTGGTGAGGGTCCAGAGCGGCTCACTGACCACAAAGCTCCAGCGGCCGATGCGCTCGCCCCCCTCGACCGATTCCAGCAGCACCCCATGGGCACTGGCGGCGCCGACCTTGAGCCAGGTGGTCAGCGGCGTTTCGAGATCCGCAGGCCAGCGCTTCCAGAGCGGGATGAAGGTCTTGCCTGCCGCCACCTGATCGCGGAAGGCCTGGTCCATGGAGCCAGGGGCCATGGAAGCAGGGCGATCGGACTGCAACATCGGAGGACCGGCAGGCAAAAAAAACGGGGCGCCGGGCCCCGCCTTTATAGGAGTTGGTTGGACGACAACCGGGAGGGCTCAGGTGGGGCTCAGGCGTCGAAGGTGTTCTTACCGGTGAACTTGAGGGTCGAGGGGTTCACATTGGCACCGATGCTGCGGGGGTTGTGTCCCACGATCGGACGTCCCTCGTTGACTTTCTCGGGGAAGACACCGTCCTTGGGATGCAGGTACTCGGTGTCGCCGCCGGGGTAGATCCGGTAGATCTTGTAGTCCTCGATCCGAGGCTTGAACTTGGTGCGCAGCTGGGTGCCCAGGGCCAGGCACTGCTCCTTGCGGGCGAAATACATGAGGTTCTCGCCCTCGTTCATCTCGGCAGCGCCGCCCGTGGGGAGCTCGAAGGCCTGAGCCTTGGAGCTCGTCCAGGTGATGGCGTATTTCTCTTCGGTTTCAGCGGCGTTGAGCAGCCCGCCCGTGCTGCCGATGTACTTGGGAAGTTGACCGCTCAGCGCCGTTGCTGTCATGGCTAATTCAGGTGTCGGCAGACTGGTTCAGCGGGAAACTAGCACCGCGTTTTTGGCCCCCTCGGCCCGAGTCCCCCACTCTTCACACCCGTCAACAAACCGGCCGGGCTGAGCGTGCCGGGCCGGTTCAGCAGGCTGGGAAGAACACCGTCAGGCCGCTGCCGCTGCGTTCGGTGAGCCGCCCCCCGAGGCGTTCGAACAGCTGCTGGGTGGCCTGGCGGCTGAGCTGGAGGCTCCCGGTGGCGGGATTCCAGCTCAGCACCGGGCCCACCAGGTGACGCCGCTGGGCCTCGTGGTCGGTGCCCGCGAATCCCGCCGCCGTCCCCTCGCTGCTCAGCTGCAGCTTGAGCCGCGCCCCCGCTGGCTGCAGGGAGAGATGCACGGTGCTGCCGGCCGGCAGGCTGCGGCTGAAGCGGTCGATCAGCCCGCCGAGCATGGTTTCGAGCCTGGCCGGATCGCTCAGCACCGGCGGCAGGCCCTCGGCGATGGTGAGGCGCAGCACCAGTTCACGCCGCGCCAGCTGGCGCCCCCAGAGCTCTTCGAGGGCCCGCAGCAGCTGGCTCAGGTCGGTGCGGGCCAGCGGCGGACCCGCCTGGCCCGGCTGCTGCCCGGGCTCGCGCTGCAGCTCGGCGGCCAGGAAGATCAGGCCGAAGCGGTCGATCTGTTCGCTGCATTCCCCGTCGATCTGCTCGAGGCGCTGACGCACCACGGCGGGCAGATCGGACCGTCGCAGCAGCGAGCGGATCAGGGTGCGGATCGTCGCCAGCGGGGTGCGCACCTCGTGGGTGAGGGCTTCGAGCAGGGCCAGCTCACTGCTGACCGCCTGGGGCGTCTCCCGCCGGGGCCCATGCACCAGGGGCTGCAGGGTCAGGCTCGGCGCCATGGTCGCCAGACGGTCCGCCAGGCGGGGCCAGAACTGCGTGCCGAGGGATGGGTCGCTGTGGAGGGGGCCGAGGCGTTGCACAGCGTCGCGCAGGCCCTGGGCGGCGGCGCTGTCGGTGCGTTCCAGCCGTTGGTGGATCAGCGACAGGGCCGTGGAGAGCACCTCGGGATCGAAGCGCACCACCAGCCGGCGGGCGTTGGGGGGGCCGTCCAGGCAGAGCGCCACCTGGAGCCCCGGGGTGATCAGCAGCAGCAGGGGATCGCTGCCATCCTCCGGCTCCAGGGGAAGACGCTGAAACCCCCCGCCGCTCAGCGGCTCGGGTGCCGAACCCGGCAACAGGGGGGCGGTGGAGGGCAGCAGTTCGTCGAGCGGGGCCGGGCTCCACACCCAGCCCTGCAGGCGCTGGAGCAGCGCGGGTTCGTAGAGCGCCGGCAGAGGCGCCGCCAGCCAGAGGCCCGAAACGTTTCCACGGGGGAGGAGAAAGTCTTCCTGGAGCGTGGCCAGGGCCGCCCACCACTGGCGACGGACCCCGTCCTCGTTGCTGGATCCCGCGGGCACTCCCTCGGCCAGGCAACGCTTCAGCTGGGCGAGGCTCACCAAGACATTCAGCTCCCTACCAGCGGCTCTGGGACGAACGGCCGCGCCGGGCCACTGAGGCGCAGAGCCCCAGGGCCATGAAATTCATCAGCATGGCCGAACGGCCATAGCTCAGGAACGGCAGCGGAATGCCGGTGATGGGACCGAGGCCGATCGTCATGTTGATGTTCACCACCACCTGGAACATCAGCATCGCCCCGATGCCCACCACCACCAGCGACTCGTAATCGGTGCGGGCACGGCCGGCGATCTGCAGCAGCCGCCACATCAGCAGCACGAAGCCCACCACGACCAGGACCGAGCCGATGAAGCCGGTCTCCTCGCCGAGGGCGCTGAAGATGAAATCGGTGTGCTGTTCCGGAATGAAGCGCAGTTTGGTGAGGGAGCCCTGCATCAGTCCGGTGCCCCACAGCTGGCCACTGCCGATGCCCACGGTGCTCTGCAACAGGTGATACCCACCCCCCAGCGGGTCCTGGCCGGGGTCGAGGAAGAGGGTGAGGCGGTCGCGCTGGTGCGGCCGCAGGCCGTGCTCCCAGAGCCACGGGGTGAGCACGGCGAACAGCCCCTGCACCGCCACGCTGACAGCCAGCACCACCCGTTTCCAGGGCAGAGAGCTCCAGGCCAGCCATCCCACCAGGGGGATCCAGCCGATCAGCAGCCAGGGCAGGGTTCCCGCGGCGATGGCGCTCACGAGCGGCGACAGGAGCAGCACCACCCAGGCTCCGGGCATGCCGGCCCAGAACAGCGTCACCAGCAGCACGGCCCCGAACACCAGGGAGCTGCCGAGGTCAGGCTGGATGAACACGAGCAGCCAGGGCAGACCGATCAGGCTCACCGGACGGACCAGGTCGACCGGGCGCTCGATCGGATGGCGGGCCAGCACCTGGGCCAGCAGGAGGATCGCTCCAAGCTTGGCGAATTCGGAGGGCTGCACATAGAAGCCGCCGATGTTGATCCAGCTCTGGGCCCCCAGGGCGCTCACCCCGACGATCCGAACCGCCACGAGGCTGGCCACCAGGGCCCCGTAGATGACCCATTTGAAGGGCAGCAGCCGCTCCAGGGGCATCCGGGCCAGCAGCAGGGCCAGCCCCATCCCCACTGCTCCGGTCACCCAGTGCTGGTACCAGTCGGCGTAGTCGGCCTGGCGCTGGGTGCTGGCGATCAGGATGCCGGCCACGAGCACCATGGCCAGGGGAATGCCCCAGAGGAGCCAGTCCACGTCGGCGAGGGGGCGGCGTCGGACCCCAGGGCCGCCGGAGAACAGTCCCCGGCCGCGCCGCGGCAGGCTCAGCATCCGCTCAGGCGGCCACCGGAGCGAGCGTGGCGATCCTGGCGGCCAGATCGAGGAAGGCCCTGGCCGTGACTGAGTCGGGCTCGGCGATGACCACCGGGCGGCCGCTGTCCCCGGCTTCCCGCACGGGCATCTCGAGGGGCAGCTCGGCGAGCAGGGCAACCCCGGCCTCCTCAGCCAGCCGGGCGCCGCCGCCACTGCCGAAGATCGGGTAGCGCTTCTCCGGGGCATCGGGAGGAATGAACCCGCTCATGTTCTCCACCACCCCGAGCACGTTCACGCCCATCTGGAGGAACATCGCCAGGCCGCGGCGGGCGTCGGCGAGGGAGACCTCCTGCGGGGTGGTCACCACGATCACGCCGGCCATCGGCACGGCCTGGGCCAGGGTGAGCTGGGCATCGCCCGTACCGGGTGGAAGGTCCACCACCACGACATCGCGCTCGCCCCAGTCGACCTGATAGAGGAACTGGCGGATGATGCCGTTGAGCATCGGCCCCCGCCAGATCACGGGCTGGTTCGCGTCGATCAGCAGGCCCATGGAGACCACGGCGATGCCGCAGCTGGGGATGGGGACCAGCACCTGGCCGGCGCCTTCGCCGCGCACCTCCGGGGTGCGGTCGGCCACGCCGAGCATGGTGGGGGCGTTGGGGCCGTAGATGTCGGCGTCCAGCAGGCCCACCCGCAGTCCGGTGCGGGCCAGGGCGCAGGCCAGGTTCACGGCCACCGTGCTCTTGCCCACGCCACCCTTGCCGCTGCTCACGGCAATCACCTGCCGCACCCCCGGGATCGGCTGGCGTTCCGGCAGCTGGCCGTGGCCTCCAGGACCATGACCGGCCGCCCCGATCGGGGCTCCAGCCGAGGCCGCGGCGGCGGGCTGGGCCAGCTCGATCTGCACGTCATCGATCCCCTCGAGGCTGAGCAGGGCCTCGCGGGCCTCGGCCACGATGCGGTCGCGCTGGCTCTGGGCAAAGCTGGGCAAGGCGAGGCGGATCACGGCCCGCTGCCCCTGCAGGCGCGGCTCCTGGATCCAGCCCAGCTCGAGCAGGTTGCGGCCGCTGCCGGCGTCCTTCACGGCGGTGAGGGCGGCTTGGGCCTGCTCAGCAGTGGCCATCCAACCAGGGTTCAGGGAGGCCGATCCTAGGTGTCCTCACCGGGGTGACTGCCGTGACAGAGCCTCTCGAACACTTGTGAAGCGGTCCGTCAGGCTGAAATGGTGAACCTGATTGGAGGCGCCGTTCGGGCGCGGTGCGATGCAGAAGGACCTGTTGACGCGAGGGGACAGCAGTCTCGCCGGCGGCAAAGCCGAGGCGTCGCCGCTGGAGGCTCCCCCGGCAGACTCCCGCGCCAGGGCCAGGGCCCTGTTGATGGGGCTGCAGGATTCCATCTGCGCGGGTCTCGAGACGGTCGATGGCGAGGGTCGCTTCGCTGAGGAGAGCTGGGTGAGGCCCGAGGGTGGCGGTGGCCGCTCGCGGGTGATGAAGGAGGGCCGCGTCTTCGAGCAGGGGGGCGTCAACTTCTCGGAAGTGGAGGGATCGGAGCTGCCCCCGTCGATCCTCAGTCAGCGACCCGAGGCCCGCGGTCACAACTGGTTTGCCACCGGCACCTCGATGGTGCTCCACCCCCGCAATCCCTACATCCCCACCGTCCATCTCAACTACCGCTACTTCGAGGCCGGTCCGGTGTGGTGGTTCGGCGGTGGCGCCGATCTCACCCCGTACTACCCGTTCCTCGAGGATGCCCGCCACTTCCACCGCACCCTCAAGGCCGCCTGCGACAGCGTCAATCCGGCGTACTACCAGGTGTTCAAACCCTGGTGCGACGAATACTTCTTCCTCAAACACCGCCAGGAAACCCGCGGGGTGGGGGGGATCTTCTACGACTACCAGGATCCCCGTGGTGTGCTCTACAAGGGCCAGGATCCGGAGGGGCCAGCCGCGGCGGTGAGTCGGAGGCTCGGCCCGATCGCCCAGGGGTGGGAGCAGCTGTTCCAGCTGGCCAGTGCCTGTGGAAATGGGTTCCTGCCCAGCTATGTGCCGATCGCCGAAAGGCGCCAGGGTCTCGCCTACGGCGATCGGGAACGGGAGTTTCAGTTGTACCGCCGCGGGCGCTACGTGGAGTTCAATCTGGTGTTCGATCGCGGCACGATCTTCGGCCTCCAGACCAATGGCCGCACCGAATCGATCCTGATGTCCCTTCCTCCCCTGGTGCGCTGGGAGTACGGCTACCAGCCCGAGGCCGGCAGCCGCGAAGCCCTGCTCACCGATCTGTTCACTCGGCCTCAGGACTGGCTGGAGGACCCGGCACTCGAGGGGCGCTGCGCTCCGCACCAGGCGGTGCACTGACGAGCGGCCTGAGCCCTGCAGCAGCGGTGGGGATCGATCCCGCTCCCACGGGCTGGGCCGGAAATCTCCCCGGCCCGCGATCCAGGCCCTGCTCCAGGGCCTCCACCACCCGGCGGGCGATCGCCTCCACGGCGGCGTCGCGGCGGGAGGGGTCCCGGAGGGTGCGCTCGAGGGCTCCCTCCAGCTTGCCGATCTCCAGGATGGCGATCCCGCGGCGGGGAGCCCCGAGACCCTCGCGGTAGTGCAGCGGATAGGAGCCGAAGGCGAGGGCAAGGCTCTCATCGAGCCGGCTGGGCTGGCGATGCAGGGGCGGGATCAACCCCGAGCCGACCCCATCGGGGCCGTAGGCGTCGTAATGGATCTCGAGGGCATAACCTCCCGCCGCGGCATGGGCCTTGCCCACGCTCCAGTTGGTGCGGGGGTCGTCGCCGTCGGCGATGGTGCGCACGGGGGGCTCATAGAGCCGGATCGCCAGGCCGCGTTGCCGCCCCAGGGCCACCACGGCCCGGGCGGTGACGAGATTCCAGTACAGCTCGTCGCGGATCCCCGGCTGCATCGGGCGTGCCCCCAGCCGATCCACCGCCTCGCCGGCCGTGCCGGCCCCGGCGATGCCCTGGGAGTCGGCATGGCCGGCCATCACCAGGATCTCGGTGCCCGCGGCAAGGGGCCGCAGGCCGACCCAGTCCTTGTTGCGGCTGAGGCGACTGCGGGGGCCGGTGAGCGGATCGGGATCCAGCAGCATCGGCGCGCGGGCGATCGCTCCAGGCACGCTCAGCAGGGCGGCCAGGCCGATCAGCAGCAGGGCTCTGGGGTGGGCCATGGCGATCCGCTAGATGGGTGAGCTGAGCAGATTGGCATCACTGAACAGCCCCAGCTTCGGCCCGAGCTCCAGTTCCAGGGCGATCAGCTCGTCCCGGTGGGCGCGCAGCCGCAGGGCGCTGCCGGTGGCCTGGTCATGGCTGATCAGGCGCAGTTCGACGGTTTCGGCCCGTGCGGCCCGGCGCCGGTAGAGCACCCCTGCCAGGGGGCCCAGGGCCACCAGGATCAGGGGCCACCAGCCCAGGGCGGGCTCGATCTGCCGCACCACCAGGCCGAGGCAGCCGGCTCCCACGCCCCCCAGCAGCGACAGGAGACCGGCCAGTAGCGCGCTCGAGCGGACCTGGCCGCGGAAGCGCAGGCTGCGGTGCTCGGGGTTGGTCTCCTCTGCCGTCCAGCCCCGTTGCTGAAGCCAGCTGCTCAGGCTTTCGAGCACCTCCAGGGGAGGACGGGAGGAGCGGACCTCCACCGTGGTGGTGCGGTCCTTGCTGGCGGCCCGCAGAAAGAAGACCAGCCCCACCGCGAGCAGCAGGGTCAGGACCAGGGTGGAGCCGGTGGGATTCATGGAGCTGCAGAACTCAACCCATTCTGCGGGGAGGCTCCGGTGGGCGGCGTCCAACATGGACCCGGTTCCACCCCTGTGCCCTTCCCTCGCCATGACTGCCGCCCCCCCCAGCAACCTGCCCGAGCCGGCCCGGTTCGCCGTCTTCGACGGTGATCTCGATGCGGAATGGGCCGCCCTCTATGCCGGAGCGCGGGCCCTGGCCGTGGACACCGAGGCGATGGGCCTGATCCATGGCCGCGATCGGCTCTGCCTGGTGCAGATCTGCGATGACGCCGACAACGTCTGCTGCATCCGGCTGGCCCGTGGTCAGCAGCGGGCTCCCCTCCTCCAGGCCTTGATGGAGAACCCCGCCATCGAGAAGGTGTTCCACTTCGCCCGCTTCGACGTGGCAGCCCTGGCCGAGAACCTCGGGATGGCGGTGGATCCCATCTTCTGCACCAAGATCGGCAGCCGGCTGGGCCGCACCTACAGCCCCCGCCATGGCCTCAAGGACGTGGTGCAGGAGCTGGTGGGGGTTGAACTGGACAAGCGGGCCCAGAGTTCCGACTGGGGGCAGGTGGAGGACCTCAGCGAGGCACAGCTGGCCTACGCCGCCGGGGATGTGCGCTACCTGCTCCCGGCCCGCGACCGGCTGGAGACGATGCTGCGCCGCGAGGAGCGCTGGGAGCTGGCGCAGCGCTGCTTCCGCTGCCTGCCGGTGTTGGCCGATCTGGACCGGCAACGCTTCCCGCTGCTGTTCGAGCATTCCAGCGGCGGCAACCGCTGAGCGGGGCAGGCTTCAGTCCTCCAGCATGAAGTGTTCGTCGTTGCCGACGGCCTCCAGCAGGGAGGAGAGCAGTTCGTGGGTGGAGGCACTGCCGCTGCTGGCCGCTGCCAGCATCTCCTCGGCCAGGGCCAGTTTGTCCGCCCCGTCCCGTATTCCGGCGGCGGCGGCCTGGACGTCGACCTTGCGGCGAGCGGAGGCCAGACTCACCCCCAGGACGCTGGCGAGGCGGCTGCAGGCGATGGTGTAAGCCCGATCCTGGATGCCGGCCATCGGTGGAGACCCTCGGGAATGAGGGGCATCATCCCAGTCGGTCGGTTCGCAGCAGCCGCTGCTCGATCAGCTCGGCCAGGCGATCACTGCCTCCCGGCGGGCCCATGCGGTGCCGGCCGATCCGGCCGAGCCGTGCGCGCAGGCCTGGATCTGCCAGCCAGCGGCTGAGCTGTTCGACCAGTTCGGCCGAGCCATGGCAGGGCTGCACCGCGCCCCCCAGCAGGCGACTCTGGCGGCGGGCGAAGCCCGCCTTGAACTGGGGCCCCGGGCCAGGCAGCGACAGCGCCGGCACCCCCAGCCCGGTGAGCTGTTCGGTCGCCGTGCCCGCGGTGGCCAGGCCCAGCTCCGCCCAGCGGGCCCAGCGGCCGAAGCAGCCCGAACCCAGCAGCAGGGTGAGGGGCCCACGGCCCCAGCGGCTGTCGGCACCCGTGCCGGCCCGCTCGGGGTCCGGGGGCAGGGGACGCCAACCCCTTGCGGTCAGCAGGGTGTGCCACTCGGTGGCGGTTGGCCGGGAGGTGCTGGCCACCAGCAGGGCCGTCGGTCCCTGGGGCCGCCACTGCTCCAGGGCTGTCAGCATCCGGGCCGCATTCTCCAGGGCCTCCGGCATCCGACTTCCCGCCAGCAGCAGCAGCCGCTGCTGGCGGGCGAGCCAGGCCGGAGGAGCATCGGCCGCCTCGAAACCGTCGGTCATGGGGTTGCCGGGAGCCAGGGCCGCCACCCCGCGACGCCGCAGCCCCCGGGCCGTGAGCCGATCGCGCACCGCGACCAGGCGGCAGCGCCTGTGGCCCATCAGCCGCCACTCCCAGGGATCCCACTCGCTGCCCTTGCAGGCGTGATAGCCGTCCGCCAGGGGAGTGGCTCCCCAGCCCGGCGGAGGCGGCGACGCCCAAGTGAAGTCGCTCTTCGGTGTGCCGATGAACCCGAACGGCGCGCCGCTGGCCCAGGCCAGCAGGAGGGGAAGCAGGTCTCCCACCGCGAGCACGGGGGCGCCGCTGCGGCCCCATGCCCGCACCCACTGCCACTGCCGCCAGCTCAGCTGGGGGAGTCCGGCCGCCAGATCACGCCTCAGCCCGCTGAGGCTCTGGTTGCTGAATCCGCCGCTGGGCAGGGAGCGCCGCGGACCGACCCGGCGCACCAGGCCGCCCTCCTCCGCGGACGCGAAGCTCTGCCCTTCGCCGACCAGGGGCAGCACGGCGATCTCGAGTCCGGCCAGCCGGCGGTGCAGCGCCTCCACGAGCCGCAGGGCGATGGCATCCTCCCCGTGGCCGTTGCTCAGGACCAGCAGCGGGGGGGGCATGCCATGGCTGATACGATCCGCTCACGGGAGTTTGATCCCTGGCCGGCGGCATGGCCAAGTGGTAAGGCAGAGGATTGCAAATCCTTTACCCCCAGTTCGAATCTGGGTGCCGCCTCTCTTCTTTCCTGCCTCATTTCTCCCCTCAACGGTCCTTCAACGCCGACATTGCCGCACACCAGGCTGACCATGGCCGGTCGGATGTCTAGCTTCAGGGCCATGTCGGCTTCTCCAGCCATGCGTCCAGCCCATCCCGGCTTCCCAGCCGTCCGCCGGGGCCGTGTGCTCGCCGGTCTGATCGTCGTGGCCATGGCGGGCGCTGGCGCCCTCTCGGCTTCCCCGGCAGGGGCGTGTGAGCGCCATCTCGACGGCCACCAGAGCGGGTCCCAGACCCAGTCCGAGGTGATGGGGGGGCGCTGAAGGGCTAGCGCCTCGCTTCCGCCTCCCAGCTGGCACCACCGCTGGTGCTCCTGGCCTCGCAGCGCAGCTGCCGTTCCTCCAGCCGGCATGAACCCCGGGCCAGGTGCGTTCGCGGCAGGCTGATCAGCAGGCCCCGGGGGCTGTAGCGGCTCGCGGCGACCGTGGTCACGGTGAGGCTGGTGGGCCACTGGGGATCACAGCGGGCTTCGCGGTTGCAGCGCATCGGTTCCTGGCCCGTGGCCAGCTGGCCCACGAAGATCAGTTGTTCCACCGCCACATCCTCTGCCACCCCCGTGGAGAGGAACCGCACGGTGAGCATGCCCTCCAGGTTCTGCTCCAGCCTGATCGCCCGGCAGGTCTGGGGTCTCGCGCCGCTGTCCGGGGCCTGGGCTTCGGTCCGCAAGGTGCAGGTGTTGGTCTCGGCCTCCCAGCGTCCGTAGCCCTCGGCCGAGGCCGGCGCCAGCACCCCGAGGAGGCCCAGCACGAACCAGGGCAGCGTCAGTAACCCGAGTCGGCGACGCAGTGGCCCTGGCAGCTGATGCCATTGCTGGCCGTGCGGCCGCAGTGGCCGCAGAGCACCGGATCGCTGCCGGGCTGCGGCTGGGAAGGGGAGGAGCACGGGGGGTGGACGAACGGGGTGGTCGGGGCCTGTGGGGGCAGGGTGCTCATAGTGGCCGCATCGGAGCAGGCAGACCGTTTCACCATGGCGCATTCACCCCCGTCGTCGCCCGTCTTGCCCGCCTCTGCAGGCTTGCCGGGCATCGGCGTGGGCACCTGGGCGTGGGGCAACCAGTTCCTCTGGGGGTATGACCCCAGCCAGGATGGGCAGCTGGAGGCCACGTTCCGCCGCGCCGTGGAGCTCGGGCTGCGGTTCTTCGACACGGCGGACTCCTACGGCACGGGCCGCCTCAACGGCCGCAGTGAAACCTTGCTGGGCCGGTTCTGTGCCGGCCTCGACCCTGCCCAGCGGTCCCGGCTGTGCCTGGCGACCAAGTTGGCGCCCTTCCCCTGGCGCCTGGGCCGGCAGGGCTTCGCGCGAGCGTTCGCGGCCTCCCGGAAGCGCCTGCAGGGCCAGCTGGATCGGGTGCAGCTGCACTGGAGCACCTCCCGCTACGCCCCCTGGCAGGAAGGGCCCCTGCTCGATGGCCTGGCGGATCTGGTGCTCCGGGGTGAGGTGTCCTCCCTGGGGGTCTCGAACATGGGGCCGCAGCGCCTCCGCCGGATCCATGGCCAGCTGGCTCGGCGGGGCGTGCCCCTGACCAGCCTGCAGGTGCAGTTCTCGCTGCTCTGTCCGGGAGGGATCGAGCCGGGTGGGGTCGTGGAGGTCTGCCGCGAGCTGGGGATTGAGCTGATTGCCTACAGCCCCCTGGCCCTGGGGTTGCTCGGCCGCGGCCCTGGTGAGTCCGTCCCCCGTGGTCCCCGGGGAGCCCTGTTCCGTCGGCTGGCGCCGGAGGTGGCGCCGCTGCTGGCGACCATGGCGGCGGTGGCGGCTCCCCATGGGGCCCCACTGGCCGCCGTGGCGCTGAACTGGTGCCGCTCCCACGGCGCCATGCCGATCCCGGGTCTGCGGAGCCCCGAGCAGGTCGAGGGGGTGGCGGAAGCCCTCTGCTGGCAGCTCGAGCCTGCGGCACGGGACGCCCTGGACCGTCAGGCCCGGCAGCTGCGCCGGCGCATGCCCGGAAATCCCTTCACCAGCGCCTGAGCGCTCTCCTGGGCCGGAGGCCTGAGCTGGGCCGAGCGGCCGCCGGCCGGCCTCAGGAGGCGGCGGGCTCGGGCGTGAGCACCACCGGCATCGCCTGGGGCCGCACCAGGGGGCTGACCGCCAGGCTGCCTGGATCCCCCAGCTCCTCCATCGCCGCCAGCGACGGCGCGGCCTCAGGGCCACAGGCCTGGAGGGCCTCCTGCAGGAGCGAATCGAACGTGGCCCCCTGCAGACGGTGGCGGGCCAGTTCCATGAAGACCCGGGCGAGGGATTCGCCGGCCGCTGCGCGCAGAGCCGGATTGTTGCTGCGCAGCTCCTGCTCCTCTTCGATCGCACGGATGAAGCGCTCCGTCACCTCGCGCTTGGTGTTGGCGCGGATGCGGGTGTCCTGCTCCGCCGGGGTCAGCGCGGTCCGGGCCTCCAGCTCGGCCAGGCGCCTGCGCAGGCTGTCGAGCACCTCGTGCACTTCCTTGGCGATATGGGCGAGCTGCCCGTCGGAGAGTCGCGGCAGGTCAGCGACGTAGACCTTGCCATGGTCCCGGAGGGTGAGGAACGTGGGCCGCATGCCGCCCCGCAGGGCGGCGGGGACGGGATCCCGCGGACGGTTTGGCCGGGCGGGCGGAACCGGGCCGGCCGAACTGCGGCGCCGGGTGATGCGTTGGCCGGAGGTCAGGGAGGTCTGGGGACTATTCATGCGGGACTACTCAGGCGAAAACCACGTTCAGAGCTGGGCATCAACGGCGCTGGCTCGGGCCCTGGGCTGTCAGCGAGGCGGGTGGCGAGGCTGACGACGGTGCTGGGGGCGGTGCCGGAGGAGGGCGACGGCCAAGGACGGTGATCGGGTTCGAAAAGCGGTTGCACACCTCATTGCACGCCACCTCCTCCCGTCAAGGCCTCGTCTCTCGACTGCGGACTGTATGCCGTGATGCCGTGGGAACGGCTGCCAGCCAACCCGCCGGGCCTTGGGACATCCAATCTGACGCAGCCCTCCGTCAGCTGGGCAGACCCACCAGAACCGGATCGCCTGGCTGCCGGGTCACCACCTCGCCCAGGGGCCAGGCCTCGTAGCCGGCCTCCCTGCAGGTCGCCAGCGCCAGGGTCAGGGCATCGGCAGGCACCACCAGGCAGAAACCCACCCCGAGATTGAAGGTGTTCCAGAGGTCGGGTTCGGGGACATCCCCGGCCTCCTGCAGCCAGCGGAACACCGGGGGACGCTCCCAGCTGGCCGGATTCAGCAGGGCCTGGACCCCGTCCGGCAGGCAGCGGGGCAGATTCTCCGGCAATCCCCCTCCGGTGATGTGGGCCATGCCCCGGATGGGCACGGCCGCCTGGAGCAGGGACCTGACCAGGGCTCCGTAGAGCCGGGTCGGAGTCAGCAGGGTGTCGATGAGGGGGGCGTCCCCTCCGGGCAGTGGGGTCGCGGTGCCGACACCCCGGGCCTCGAGGATCCGGCGCACCAGGCTGAACCCGTTGCTGTGCACACCGCTGCTGGCCACGCCGATGATCCTGTCCCCTGCCGCAATGGAGCGGCCGTCGATCAGGGCGCTCGCCTCGACCACGGCCACGCAGAATCCCGCCAGGTCGTAGCGACCGGGTCCGTAGAACCCCGGCATTTCGGCGGTTTCGCCCCCCAGGAGTGCGCATCCGCTCTGGCGACAACCGTCGGCGATGCCCTCCACCACCTCGGCCATCGCTTCGGGGCTGAGCTTGCCGGTGGCGATGTAGTCGAGAAAGAACAGGGGCTCGGCGCCGCTGGTGATGACGTCGTTGACGCACATGGCGACCAGATCGATTCCCACCGCGTGGTGCCGGCCATGGGCCTGGGCCAGCTCCAGCTTGGTCCCCACCCCGTCGGTCCCGGACACCAGCAGGGGCTCCCGCAGGCCTGACGGCAGGCGGCAGAGGCCCCCGAAGCCCCCAAGGCCGCCCACCACCTCAGGGCGCCGGGTGGCCTCGACGCTGCTGCGGATGCGCTCCACGAAGGCGCGGCCTGCGACCACGTCGACGCCGGCAGTGCGGTAATCCATCGCTCGAGTCCCGATCCAGGCTGGCAACGATCCTCCAACGCCACGGGCCGGCCGCTGCCCCACCAGACAGGCGCCGCGCAAGTGGTCAATCCGTCGATCGGCACATGCGGCAATCAGTGTGCCTTATGGAGGCCATTGGGTTGCCTGATTGATCGGCGCCGGCTCCAGCGCCTCGAGCCCTGCTGGGGCCTTGTGAGTCTGGTGTGATGACCATTTCTGATCGGTGCTGCCTGTTGCGTTGCTCACCAAATTGCCTGTCTGATCCAGTTAGGTTTGCGCCGTCGTTATTCCCGTCAGGAACTCCGCAGGCGAATTCGCTTCCTGAGTGGCCCCATTCCACCGGCTCCGGAACACCAGATCTTCTGGAGTTTCTGGAGCCCGGATAAGAGCCCAAGCGAATCCAACGCCGGTGAGCCATCCCCAAAGGGGTGGTTGCTGGTCTCCAGCGAGTTTCGCCCGTTATGCGCCGAACCTTCTCGCTAGGGGCTCTTGCCCTGCTTCTCTCCGGCAGCGCCTTGGTTCCCGCCATCGCCGATTCCGCCCTCGCGACCACCCGGGAGCTCGCTCTCCCCGCTGCAGGTCTCGAGCCCGCCGGGACTCCCACCGGGACCCGGGTCGCCATCCGCGACACCGAGCTGGTCCCCACCGTCGAGGACGCCCCCCAGCCCGTGGCTCCTCCGGTGCGGATCGCCCCCACCCCAGCACCGGCACCCTCTCCTCGGGTCGTCAAGGTGATCCAGGGTCAGGCCAGCTGGTATGGCCCCGGCTTCTATGGCAACCGCACGGCCAACGGTGAGGTCTTCCGACGCGGCACCCTCACCGCGGCCCATCGCACCCTCCCGTTCGGCACCAAGGTGCGGGTCACCAACCTCCGCAACGGCCGCACCACCGTGGTTCGGATCAACGACCGGGGGCCCTTCCACGGCAACCGGGTGATCGACCTGGCCCATGGCGCCGCTTCCGAGGTTGGCCTCACTGCCAGTGGCGTCGCCCAGGTGAAGCTCGAAGTCCTGCGCTGATCCGCAGCCCAGCACGGCTGGCTGTCTGGCTGAACCGCCCATCCGCCAATCTGGCGGGTGGGTTTTTTCATGTCCCCAGGGATCGTCCGTGCACCTGCTCCTGACCTGCCACGACCTCGCTGCCTGGCGGCAGCGGCAGGAGGCTCCGATCCACTTCGTTCCCACGATGGGTGCCCTGCATCAAGGGCATGAAGCGTTGATCCATGCCGCAGCCCGACCGGTGGCGGGCCGGGAGCCCGTGGTGCTGGTGAGCGTCTTCGTGAATCCGCTCCAGTTCGGTCCCCAGGAGGACTTCGGGCGCTACCCCCGCAACCTCGATGCCGATGCAGGGGTGGCTGCCGCAGCGGGCGCTGCGGCGTTGTTCGCGCCGGAGGCGGCTGAGCTCTATCCGGCGGGGGAGGCGGGCCTGACCCGGGTCCAGCCGCCGTCCTCACTGCGGCGGTCTCTCTGCGCCCCCCTGCGGCCGGGCCACTTCGAGGGGGTGGCCACCGTGGTGGTCCGCCTCCTGGCCCTGATCCGCCCCGAGCGCCTGCTGCTGGGGGAGAAGGACTGGCAGCAGCTCGTGATCCTCCGCCGGGTGGTGCGCGATCTGGGGCTGCCCGTGCAGGTGCAGGGCTGTGCCACGGTGCGGGAGGCCGATGGGCTGGCCTGCAGCTCCCGCAACCGCTACCTCTCCGCCGACCAGCGGACCCAGGCCGGGGCCCTGCCAAGGGCGCTGAAGATCGCGTCCAGCCAGTCCGGCCTGCCTGGCGGTGCGATCACCGGGGGCTTGCGGCAGCGTCTCGAGGCCGCCGGGCTGGAGGTGGAGTACGCCGAACTGGTGATGGCCCATAGTCTGGAGCCCGTCGACCGGGTGGCAGGGTTGTGTCTGCTGGCGAGCGCCGTCCGATGCGGCCCGGGTCGCCTGATCGATCACACCTTTCTGATGAGCCGTTCGCCGATCGTTGCCATTGATGGCCCTGCCGGGGCGGGGAAGAGCACGGTGACCCGCGCCTTCGCCCGACGTCTCGGCCTGATCTACCTCGACACCGGGGCGATGTACCGCGCCGTCACCTGGTGGGTGCAGCACCTGGGGGCGGATCCCGCCCTGCCGGAGGCCGTGGCGGCGGCATTGGCCGGCCTCGATCTGCAGATCTCCGCGGCCGCGGAGGGGGCCCAGCAGGTCTGCATCAATGGCCACGACGTCACCGAGGCGATCCGCAGCCCTGAGGTGACGGCGCAGGTCTCCGCCGTGGCCGCCCACGGCTGCGTGCGCGACGCCCTCACGGCTCAGCAGCAGGCCATGGGCTCCCGCGGCGGACTGGTGGCCGAGGGACGGGACATCGGCACGGCTGTCTTCCCGGACGCCGACCTCAAGGTGTTTCTCACCGCCACGGTGGCCGAGCGGGCCCGGCGCCGGGCGCAGGACCTCGAGGCCCGTGGCTTTGCCGTCCCATCCCAGCCGGTCCTCGAGGCCGAGATCGCCGAGCGGGACCACCGTGATGCCACCCGGGCCGTGGCCCCCCTGCGGATGGCCGACGATGCGGTGGAGCTGGTCACCGACGGCATGGCCATCGAGGCGGTGATCCAGGCCCTGGTGGATCTGTTCCGTGACCGGGTGCCCCACGATGCCTGGCCGGATCCGGACCCGCAGCCCTGACACGGGCCTTGGGGCGCCGTCACCCCGGGCGGTGGTGCTCCAGCAGTCCCACGCAGGCGTCCGCGAGCAGGTCGAGCACATGCTCGAAACCCTCCGGCCCGCCGTAGTAGGGATCCGGCACCTCCTCGGCCCGCAGTCGTCGGCCATAGGCTGTGAGGGGCTCGATCCTGGCAAGCCCGGGGCGGCCGCCCAACTCCTGGGCGAGGGCACGCACGCTCGCCAGGTTGTCCTGGTCCATCGTGAGGATGTGATCGAAGCCGGTCAGATCCCCCAGGGTGATCTGGCGGGCCCGGCTGGTCAGATCGATGCCCCGTTGCCGGGCCGCCGCGCGCATGCGGGCATCGGCCGGCTTGCCGCTGTGCCAGCCGCCGGTGCCGGCCGAATCCACCTCGAAGTGCTCCTCGAGACCCTCCCGGGCCAGCAGATGGCGAAACACCCCTTCCGCTGCGGGAGAGCGGCAGATGTTGCCGAGGCAGACAAACAGGACGCGGGTCGGTTCCGTCAAGGGCGGCGCAGGCGTGCAAGGGCCAACTCTGCCCGCAGGCAGACCACGGGGGGATTCTCCTCAGCCGCTCTGCAGAGCGCCTGCAGGCCCTCGAGGCCGCGTTGCCAGGCCGGGGAGTCCCTGACCTGGCCGTGCCCCAGGGATTCCAGACCGACGGCCACGGCGTAGCGCACCACCCATTCGCCGTCGTGGGTGGCCGCCAGCAGGGCGTCCAGGCAGCGCTGCCGCACCTGGAGGCGCTCCTGCTGCTCCAGGGGTTCCAGCCGCAGCTGGCCCAGCCCCCGGGCCGCCGCCCGCCGCACACTCGCCGCCACGTCGGTGCCCAGGGCCTCCACCAACAGGTCCAGGCCGCGCACATCCCCGATGCCGGCCAGGGCCCGCACGGCCCAGGCCCTGGCGCCGTAGTTCTGGGCATCCAGCTGGAGCAGCGCTTCGACGGCTCCAGGGCCGAGGGCAATCAGGCCCTCCACCGCCGTCACGGCGGCGCCGGGGTTGTTGAACCCAAGCACCTCCACCAGGGTGGGGGCGGCCCCCAGCTGACGGCTGGCTGCCAGCTCCCGGGTGGCCACCACCAGGGCGAGGCTGTCGTCGGCGTCCCGGACGGCGGCGATCAAGCTCCCCAGATCCACGGCAGGGGCTGGGCCGTTCCTCTCCTGGCTGTCCAAGACCTCTCCTTCCATGGCCTCTCCTTCGACGGCCTCTTCTTCCATGGGGGCGCGGTTCTGGCGAAGGTTCATGCTCACAGCTGCAGGGTCATCAAGAGGAGGTCACAGGAGGGCGTCCATGCAGGCCAGCAGCTCCTCCTCCCCGGGGTCACCGTGGCCCCGCTCCACCAGACCCCGCAGGGCGATCAGCTTGAGGCTGTTCTCCGCCAGGGTTGCGCTGATGGCCTGATGGGCCCGGCGCCATCCCGCCGCTCCGAGGTCCATGAGGGCGGCGCGGCGCACCTGCAGCTGGGGATGGCCCAGCAGCTCCACCAGGATGTGGCCCCAGCGTTCCTCCCCGGTGAGCTGGAGCAGGGCCCGGGCCGTGGCGCTGCGGATCAGGGGGCGGGGGTGCTCGATGAAGGGCTGGATCACGCCGATCACCTCGGGGCTGGCGGTACCGATCTCGCCGATGGCCTCGATCAGGGCTTCGCAGGGTTCGACCAGCCGCGGGCTGTTCGGCTGCAGGGCGCCGGCGCCGGCCGGACCACTCGCCAGCCGGCGGCAGAGGGCCTCCACCGCCTCTGCGGCGCGGAGTTCTCCCAGGGCCCGGCCCGCCGCCTCCCGCAGCCCGTCATCCGGGTCCTCCAGGGTGTCGAGGAGGTCCGGAATGGCCGTCTCGGCCGCCGGCCCCAGCTTGCCCATGGCCCTGGCGGCGTTCCGGGCCACGGCGTTCTCCTCCACCCCGGCTCCCGGGTCCCGTGGGCGCCGTTGTCGCAGGGCCATGCGCAGCAGCGGGATGGTGTCGGGGTGCTGGCTGCGCATGCGCCCGAGCCACCAGGCGGCGTAGTACTGCTGGGAGGGATCCTCGCTCTGGCGGAGTCGCTCGAGCGCCTCCGTCTCACTGATGGGCGAGCCCGTGGTTGGGCCCGCGGCTGAGTCCATCCGTGGGGCCCCTGCCGTCGAGGCCGCCGAAGTTCTTGGATCAGAAGCCGCCATAGGGGTCAGATGCAGCCATGAAGGATCACCGCCAGCGCGGGAATGGGGGCTGGGGCGGTGCGGACAGGCTGAGGATTGGATGATGACAGGTCATGAAAAAGGCCCCCGAGCGGGGGCCAGAGGAGCCGAGGTAAGAACCCTTGAGGAGGGATTTCAGACGAGGGCGGCGATGGCGTAGTCGATGTAGTTGTTGGCGATGACA
>NZ_JBKKKY020000043.1:0-25387 GCF_046613545.2 Aphanothece microscopica RSMan92
GACAAGCAGGAGAACCGTGATGAGGTGGCTGAGCTGATCTCCTCGCGGGCTTACTTCAACACCCCCGTTGAGGTTCTCAAGCCGGCTCTGAAAGGTCAGTATCAGCTGGGGGCCTCCCTGAAGGCGGAGAATGATCCCCTCAAAGGACCCATCTACTGGAGCAGCCCACGCGGTGTCATCTCCTATCCCTACAAGGGCCTGAGCCTCTGGTTCCTGGTGGAATCCCTGCGCTGGAACATGCACCCAGGCAAGCTCACCAGCATTGATCAGGCCAAGGCGATCGTCGACAAGGTGAACCGGGAGGATCTCTGGCGGCAGGCCGCCCAGGAGCTGGGACTCCCGGCTTCCGAGATTCCCACAGGATCATCGCGCGGCAAGGAAACCTTCTTTGACGGCGTGGTGTTTGATCCCGAGAACCCGCAGGCCTACCTGAACAGCCTGAAGATCAAGCGCTGATCCCGCTGCACTGATCCTGCTGCGCTGAAGCCGCAACCCTGGGTGGCTTCAGCGCCCTTCCTTGCCCCTTGTGATCAGCCAGGTCCCGATCCTCCGTTCACCTCACTACCCCTTCATGACCACCTCTCGTTTGCAGCCTGCCGGTTGGCTGTCGTGGTGGAAGACTCACCGCAAAGTGTGGCTTCCGCCCCTGCTTGGCATCGCTGGATTTCTTCTCTTCTGGCAGCTCAGCGCCAGCCTGGGGCTCACCCGGCTGCCCGGGCCCCTCAGCCTCTGGACCAACGAGCGCACCCGGGAGCTGCTGCTCTACCCCTTCTACGACCGCGGCGGCCTGGACAAGGGTCTGTTCTGGCAGACGGTGGCCAGCCTGGGCCGGGTGGCTCAGGGCTATTCCCTGGCTGCCATCGTGGGCATCGGGGTGGGGATCGCCGTGGGCCTCAATGCCTCCCTGAACCGGGCGCTCGATCCTCTGTTCCAGTTCCTGCGCATGGTGGCTCCGCTGGCGTGGGTGCCGATCGCCCTGGTGCTGTTCCAGAAGAACCAGCCGGCAGCCATCTTCGTGATCTTCATCACAGCTGTCTGGCCGATTCTGATCAACACGGCGGAAGGGGTGCGCCAGATCCCCCAGGACTACAGAAATGTGGCTCTCGTTCTGCAGATCTCGCGCTGGCGTTTCTTCACCAAGATCCTCCTTCCTTCGGCCTTGCCCTACATCTTCACGGGGCTACGCATTTCGATCGGGCTGGCCTGGCTGGCCATCATCGCGGCGGAGATCGTGATGAGCGGCATCGTGGGCATCGGCTTCTTCATCTGGGATGCCTATCAGCAGAACTACGTGAGTGACATCGTGCTGGCCGTGGTGTGGATCGGCGGAGTCGGACTCCTGCTCGATCGTCTGATGGCCTGGTTGCAGAGCCGGATCAGTCCGGGTCAGTGAAGCGGCCAGAGGCCCCTGTGATTTGTTCCTCTTGCACTGCCTTCCGATGACCCCCCCATCCCTTGTTCAGGTTCAGGAACTTGCCAAGACCTTTCCCCTTGCTGCTGGAAACACTTACCTCGCGCTCCAGGGAATCGACCTGGAGATTCGAACGGGTGAATTCATCTCCCTGATCGGCCATTCCGGCTGTGGCAAGAGCACGCTGCTCAACATGCTGGCCGGTCTTGATCACCCCTCCGAGGGGGTGGTGCTGGTGGATGGCGATCGGGTGCAGCGCCCCGGTCCGGACCGCATGGTGGTGTTCCAGAACTATTCGCTGTTGCCGTGGCTCACGGTGAGCGAGAACATCGCCCTCGCCATCGACGAGGTGTACCCCGACCTCAGCCGCCAGCAGCGCCAGGAGCTGGTGGACGAGCACATCGCCATGGTGGGCCTGGGCCCGGCCACCCACAAGCTGCCGCGGGAACTCAGCGGCGGCATGCGCCAGCGGGTGGCGATCGCCCGCGCCCTGGCGATCCGCCCCAAGCTGCTGCTGCTGGATGAACCCTTCGGCGCCCTCGATGCACTCACGCGGGGGAATCTGCAGGAGAAGCTGATGCAGATCTGCAACGACCACGCCCTCACCGCGGTGATGGTGACCCACGACGTGGACGAGGCGGTGCTGCTTTCCGACCGGATCGTGATGCTCACCAACGGCCCCGGTTCCCGGGTGGGCGGCATCCTCGACGTGGACATCCCACGCCCTCGCCGGCGTCTGGAGGTGGTGCACCACCCGAGCTACTACAGCCTGCGCTCGGAGATCATCTATTTCCTCAACCGCCAGAAGCGGGTGAAGCAGTGGCAGGCCAAGCCGCACCAGGTGGTGGCCCGCCACGGGCTCGAGAAGGTGAATCTGGATCTGGGCTTCATCCCGCTGGCGGCCTGTGCACCGCTGGCGGTGGCGGAGGCCAAGGGCTTCTTCGCCAAGCACGGCCTTGACGAAGTGACTCTCGTGCGCGAGACGAGCTGGCGCGGCGTGACCGACGGCCTGCTGGATCGCACCCTCGATGCGGCCCTGATGCCCTCGGGCATGCCCACCTGGATGACCGGGGGCGGGCACGGCGGCGATCCCACGCCGATCGTGTCGGCCCTCACCCTCAGCCGCAACGGCAACGGCATCACCCTGGCGTCGCGCCTGGCGGAGCAGGGGGTGAGCACGGTGGCCGACTACCGCGACTACCTGCTGCGCACGAACCGGGAGCCCCACACCATGGGGATCGTGCATCCGGCCTCGATGCACAACCTGCTGCTGCGCTACTGGCTCGCCGCCCACGCGATCGATCCCGACCGCGATGTGTACCTGCAGACCCTGCCACCGGCCCAGATGCTGGCCGACCTCAAGGACGGCTCCATCGACGGCTACTGCGTGGGGGAGCCGTGGAACGTGCGGGCGGCCCAGGAAGGCCACGGCTTCCCGATCGTGGGGGACCTGGAGATCTGGTCGGGCCATCCCGGCAAGGTGCTCGGTGTCCGCGAGGACTGGGCCCTGGCCTACCCCAACACCCACATCGCCCTCACCAAGGCGCTGCTGGAGGCTTGCCGCTACTGCGCCGACCCGACCCACTGGCACGAGCTGAGCCTGCTGCTGAGCGACCGGCGCTACCTGGGGATGAAGCCCGAGCTGATCCGCTTCGGTGCCGCTGGCGGCAACGGGGAGGAGAGCAGCTTCACGCCGCACACGCTCTTCTTCGGCGCCGGCGTCAACCGGCCCAGCCGCAGCGAACACCTCTGGATCCTCACGCAGCTAGCCCGCTGGCGGGAGATTCCCTTCCCCCGCAACTACGTGGAAGTGCTGGAGCGGGTGTGCGCCGTGAGCGTCTACAGCACCGCCGCCCGGGAGCTGGGCCTGGAGGACGTGAGTTACCAGCGCGGCGTGATCGAACTCTTCGATGGGGTTCCCTTCGAAGCCGACGATCCGATCGGCTACCTCAACCGGCTGCGGATCCACGACGACTACAGCGTGGCCGAGATCCCGATCGGCTTCCCGCGTCCGATGGCCTCCTGACGCGGCCGAACCTCACGCCTGCCCCCCTCTGTGCGCCTTGTGCGCCCTGTCCCCTGGCCCGGCTCCGCGCCCGCCCCCATCCACCCCACCCACTGCCATGATCACCACTCCGATCGGCCAGCCTGCCGCCGGCTCAGCCGCGGCACGCCCCCTGCTCTGCTTCGAGGCGCTCGGCAAGACCTACCTCACGCCCCGCGGTGCTTACCCGGTGCTGGAGAACATCAACCTCAGCATCGAGGCGGGTGAATTCGTCTGCGTGATCGGCCACTCCGGCTGCGGCAAGAGCACCTTGCTGAACATGGTGTCAGGCTTCGCCACCCCGTCCACCGGGCAGGTGCTGCTCAAGGGGGCCCCGATCGTGAAGCCCGGCCCCGACCGCATGGTGGTGTTCCAGGGCTATGCCCTGCTGCCCTGGCTCACCGCCTACGAGAACGTGCACCTGGCCGTGGATTCGGTGCACCCGAAGCTGCCGGAACGGCAGAAACGGAAGATCGCCATGGAGCACCTGGAGCTGGTGGGCCTGGCGGCGGCTGCCCAGAAGACGATCGGGCAGATCTCTGGTGGGATGAAGCAGCGGGTGGCGATCGCCCGGGCCCTGGCGATCCGACCGGAGGTGCTGATCCTCGATGAGCCCTTCGGAGCCCTCGATGCCATCACCAAGGAGGAGCTTCAGGAGGAGCTGCTGAACATCTGGAACACCCAGAAGTGCACCGTGCTGATGATCACCCACGACATCGATGAGGCCCTGTTCCTGGCCGATCGGCTGGTGATGATGACCAACGGCCCCGCCGCCGGGATCGGCGAGGTGATGACCATCGGGTTCCCCCGTCCCCGCAACCGGGAGGACATCATGGAAGACCCGCGTTACTACGAGCTGCGCAACCACGCGCTCGAGTTCCTCTACTCCCGCTTCGCGCACGACGACGCGGCCTGAGGGGCCCCGGCTTCAGGCCGCCTGGGGTGGGAGATCCTCAGCCGGCAACGCCGGTGGTGGGGCAGAGCTTCTCGCTCAGCCAGGCCACCGGCACCATGGCCAGAGGGGCCAGGCCGCACACCAGCCACTGCTGGCTGCTGAGAGGTTCGGTGTCGAAGAACCCGTTCATCCACTCCGTCTGGCTGAACACCACCTGCAACAGCAGCGCCGTGACGATCCCGCCCAGCAGCAGCGGTACCTGCTGCCACTGCTGCCAGCTGCCCTTGCTCACCTGGCTGATGCTCAGCAGGTACACCACCTGGGCGAGCACCAGGGCCTGAATCGCCATCGTGCGGGCCAGATCCAGATCGGCTCCCTGGCTTTCGGCCCCGAGCACCACCCCGAAGATCAGCACCCAGTAGAACGCCGACACCAGCAGCACCCGACGCACCAGGCCAGCGCTCAGCAGCGGCTGGTGCGGGGAGCGCGGTGGCTGGCTCATCAGCTGCGGGGGCCGCGGTTCGAAGGCCAGCGGCACGGACAGGGTCAGGGCGGACACCATGTTCAGCCACAGCACCTGCAGCGCGGTGACCGGCAGCTCCAGCCCCAGCAGGGCGCCGAGCAGGATGGTCATCGAAGCGCCGCCGTTGACGGGCAGCACGAAGGCCAGCGTCTTGCGCAGGTTGAGGTAGACACCCCGGCCTTCCTCCACGGCCGCCTCGATCGTGGCGAAGTTGTCGTCGGTGAGGAGCATGTCGGCGGCTTCGCGGGCGACCTCGGTGCCGCCCTTGCCCATGGCGATGCCGATGTCGGCCTGCTTGAGCGCCGGCGCGTCGTTGACCCCATCCCCCGTCATCGCCACCACGGCCCCCTCGGCCTGCAGGGCCTTGACCAACGCGAGTTTCTGAAGCGGAGCCATCCGGGCGAACACGTCCGTGTCCCGGGCGAGCTGTCGCAGCTCGGCCTCGCTGCGCCCCTCCAGGTCCCGGCCCTCCACAGCCCGGACCGGGCGGCCGGTGGCCAGCCCCAGCTGGGTGGCGATCGAGCGGGCGGTTTCCAGATGGTCGCCGGTGATCATCTTCACCGTGATGCCCGCCTGCTGGCAGGCCAGCACGGCGGCCTGGGCCTCCGGTCGGGGCGGATCGAGCATGCCCTGCAACCCGAGAAACTCCAGCTGGCCGGCCAGCTGTCCGTGCACCAGCCGCTCCTGTTCGGCCGGTGCGCGGCCGATGGCGAACGCCAGCACCCGTTGACCCTGGCGGGCCATGGCACGGACGGCGGTCTCGATGGCTTCGCGATCCAGCGGTTCACGGCGGCCATCGGCCCCGAGCTGGTGGCTGCAGCGCTCCAGCACGGCTTCCACGGCTCCCTTCATCAGGATCCGCTGATCGCCATGCAGGGTGGCCATGAACTGCTGCTCGGAGGCGAACGGAATCGCGTCCCGTCGCGGATGGTCCTCCAGGGCGGCGCGTCGGTCCAGACCCACCGTCTCGGCGGCGCGCAGCAGGGCTGTCTCGGTGGGATCCCCCACCAGCCCCTCCCGGTGGCTGGCTCGGGCGTCGTTGCAGAGCAGGCCGGCCAGCAGGGTTTCCTGCAGGGCCACGTTCCGGCTGAGGGGATCGGCGACCCCGCTCCTGCCCTCCGTGCCCGGCCAGAGGCGGTCGAGGCTCAGGCGCTCGCCGCCGGCGTAGACCTCCTGCACCGTCATCCGGTTCTGGGTGAGGGTGCCTGTCTTGTCCGAGCAGATCACCGTGGTGCTGCCCAGGGCCTCCACCGCCGGCAGCTTGCGCACGATGGCATTGCGGCGCGCCATGCGGTTGACCCCGATGGCCAGGGTGATCGTGACGATGGCCGGCAGTTCCTCGGGGATGGCTCCCACGGCCAGGGCCACGGCGCCGTCGAACATCTCGGCGGCTTCGCGGCCACGGGCCACGCCCACCAGAAAGGTCAGGCCGGCCAGCACCACCACGAGCTGCAGCAGGGTGCGGGTGAACCCGCGGAATTTCCGGGTCAGGGGCGTGCTCAGGTTCACCTGTTCCGCGAGCGAGCGGGAGATGCGCCCCACCTCGGTGCCGTTTCCGGTGGCGACCACCAGACCGCGCCCCTGGCCCGCGGTCACCAGGCTGCCGGCGTAGGCCATGCCGCTGCGCTCGGCGACCGCTGACGGGGATGGCACTGGCGCGGTGCCCTTCGGCACCGGCAGGGATTCGCCGGTGAGGGCCGATTCGTCGACCTGCAGGCTGCGCGCCTCGAGCAGGCGCAGATCGGCCGGCACCTTGTCTCCGGCATCCAGCAGCACCACATCGCCGGGGACCAGCTCCTCCGAGTCGAGCCGCTGGCGGAGGCCATCACGGACCACCTCCACCTCCGTGCGCACCGCCAGCGCCAGGGCGGCGATGGCGGTTTCCGCCCGGTGCTCCTGGATGTAGCCGATCACCGCATTGATCAGGGTGACACTCCAGATCACCCAGGCCTCGCCGGGTTCTCCCAGCAGCAGCTTCACGGTTCCCACCCCCAGCAGGGTGTAGAGCAGCGGATCGTTGAACTGGCCGAGGAAGCGCCGCCAGGCCGGCTGGGCTTCCCGGTGCTCGAACCGGTTGGCCCCCCACGCCTCCAGGCGCCGCTCGGCTTCCCCGCCGGGGAGTCCCTGCCCAGGGTCACTCTCCAGGGCTTTGAGCAGGTCGACCGCCGGCGTGGCGTGGGCCTGGCCGAGCAGGGCGGTTGGTGCGGCAGGCACGCCAGGCATGGCCCCATCATGACGTTGCGATGCCGTTCCGTGGCGCCGAGCGATGACGACCTCCCTGGTGATGCTGGGCGACAGCCTGGTGGATACGGGCAACCTCGACGAGCTGGCCCGGCTGGTGGGTCAGGATCCCTTCGAGGAGCGGATCTATGACCGCGGCGGCAACGTCAAGGCCTCCGACGGCCCGGTGTTCGCCGAGCAGATCGCCCGCCGGCTCGGTGCCCGTCTGAACTCCATCGAGCGGGTGAACCTGCTCGATCTGCCGGCCAGGCTGATCTTCGGCAGCGGCGGCCCGGCACCCCAGCTCCTCAACTACGCCTATGCCGGAGCCACATCGGGTCTGGCGGGCTCCCGTCGCGCCGGACTGGCCCCCTTCCCGCTCGGTCTGCTGTCCCAGGCCCGGCTCGCCAGCTCCACGCTGCCGGCCCGGGACGATCTGGATGCGCTGATCATCGCCGGCAGCAATGACCTCACGGATCTGGCGCACCGCCCGAGGGCCCTGCTGAAGGTCCTCAGGAGCCCCGGTCAACGGGACAACCGCCGCCTGCGCGACCGCACAGCCCGGCGGATCGCGGCCAACGTGCGGCGATCGGTCGACACGATCACCGGTCAGGTGGATGAGACCCTGATCGTGGGCCTCGCCCCTCTGAGTGCAACGCCTTACCTGCAGCGGGTGGCCTCCCGCTTCTCACCCTCCCTCGAGGAGGCGTTCCTGCGCTTCATCGACAGCACCGCCCGCCGGGTGAACCGCAGGCTGGAACGCCGTTTCAATGCGCCCGGCCGTGACGATGACGTGCTCGTGGTGGATGGGTTCAAGGCCTGGCAGAGCGTGGCCGCCCCCCGCTTCCTCGACGATGTCCACCCCACATCCCGAACCAGCGGAAGACTGGCGGATTTCGTGGTTCGCGGGATTGCCGGCTCCTCCGATCTGAGCAGCTACGGCTTCGCGACCTGAGCGGGCTTGCTGTCGGTTGAAGCGTCGGTTCAAGAGTCGGCTGAAGCGTCGCTTGAAGACGCCGGATCGGCAGCGCTCGCCTCAGCCTGGTGCAGCACGCGCTGCGGGAAGGGGATGGAGATTCCCTCCCGGCGGAAGTTCTGCCATACCGCCGTGCTCACGGCGCTGCTGATCGAGATGTTGGTCATCGGATCGGTGATCCAGAAGCGGAGGGCGTACTCGATCGCCGAGTCGCCATAGCCCAGCACCAACCCCTTCGGCGGCGGGCTGCTGAGCACGCCGGAGACCTCGGATGCGGTTTGCTCCAGCAGGCGGATCACCTCCGCCGGATCATGCTGGTAGGCCGCCCCGACGAGCACCTGGCCGCGACGGAGTCGATCGGTGCCGGTGTAGGTGGTCATGGTGGTGGTGAAGAACGTCTGGTTCGGGATCACCAGCTCGGCGTTGTCCCGGTCGCGCCAGAGCACGGCGGCCCGCAGGCCCAGGCGGCGCACCTCACAGGGGTCGCCCTCGACGAACAGAACATCGCCGGGTCGCACCGATCCCTCGAACAGCAGCCACAGCCCGCTGATGAAGTTGGAGAAGACTTCCTTGATCCCGAAGCCCAGTCCCACCGACAGTCCCCCGGCCACCGCCAGGATCGCGGTGCGGTTGAAGCCGATCTGATCGAGGGTCCAGATGATCCCCACCGCCACGACCGAGTACTGCAGCAGCAGCGCCAGGGCGCGACGCCCGCTGTCGCTGATTCCGATCACCCGCTGCGCCAGCTGAGCCAGGGCATGGGTGGGAGGCCCTGAACCCATCAGCAGCAGATACAGCACCAGGGCGGCGAGGAAGACCTGGCCGGCCGTCACTTCGGTGCCGAACCAGGAACCCAGGGAGATCAGCGCCAGATTCCGGGGTGCATCCACCTCCCTGATCATCAGGCCAAAGGCGATCAGCAGATACAGCGGCCGCAGCAGGCCGATATCGAGTTGCTGAAGTTGCTGGGCAGGCATGGTGTGGTGCAGCCGGCGCCGCAGCATTCCGAGCCCGAACCAGCCGGCGGAGAGCAGCAGGATCACGACCAGCAGCCGGTGGGGCCGGGCCAGGAGCGCCAGCAGCAGGGCGAACAGGGCCAGGCTTCCCAGCAGGGCCTGACGACGCAGTCGCAGGCCGTGCGGTGCCCCCCCCAGCCGGCGGCCGAGCCAGTAGTAGACGATGACAGTCAGCACCGCCCCCGCCAACTGCAGCAGCACATCGGGGCGCTCCAGGTACCCCACCCACCCCGCGCTCTCGAGCAGCAGTTCATTCATGGGGCTTCTGGCGGAGGATCTTGATCAGGGCGTCGGTGGCGCTGGCGCTGTCCAGTTCGCCGTAGCGGAACTGCGTGAGGATCTTGTTCAGCGCGTTCTTCTCTGTCCTCAGGGCGATCAGCTCTTCGGTGAGGTTCTGGGCCTCGCTGGCCTGGCGCTGGGCGGCCAGCAGGGCCGCCAGGTTGGCGGAACTGGCCACCGGCAGCGTCGCCCCCCGGCTCACCGGCAGCAGCCCCTGGGTCTGGATCGTGAAGGCACGTTGCACCGGAGGGTTCAGGGTGAAGCGCGCCAGGGCCTTGGCGACGTTCCGTTGCCGGGGGCTGGAATTGCGGCCGAACGTCCACATCCGCACGGTGGAGATCGGGCTGGCGGCCCCGCCCGGGCCTGAGGGAAGCGGCGCCAGTGCCAGATGGCTTCCCAGCTCCTTGCGCAGCAGCGAGGCATCCTGACTGCGGCAGTGGATCCAGTCGAAGCGCCCCGTCCGCAGGCCCTCCACCAGTTCCCCCTGGGACCCCGCGAAGCTGATCCGCTGCTGCAGATCGGCGTTGCGCAGCCAGCCCAGCCAGTTCTGGATGGCCTGGATTCGTTCGGGGGTGGCTGCGGCCCCCCGTCTCACCTGGGCAATGCTCTCGAGAGCCCCCAGGCTTCCCATCGTCCAGGCCAGGTTGCCCAGATCCAGGGTGAGGCCGATGCTCTGACCGCGGCTGCTGGCCTCCATCAGGGCGCTCAGCGTTTCCGGCGCCTGGGCCATGCGACGCCGATCGAAGCAGGCGAGCTGCGGTTCCTGGCCCACCGGCAGACCGAACCACTGGTGCGGCGCCGACCTCACGTACGGGATCAGTTCCGTCCGCACCAGCTCACTGGAGGGGTTCGGCACCGCAATCGCGGTCACCAGCTGGTTCTGGTGGAGGGTCTCGGCCGTGAGGCCATCCACCAGCATCAGGTCAGGACCCAGGCCGCTGTGGGTGCGCCGGCGGATCTCTTCGACGAACCGGTCGCGGTCGAAGACCAGCACCTCCAGGTGCACACCTGGGCGCACCTCACGAAAGGAGCGCTGCAGGTGGGAGAACCGCTCGCGGAGCTGCTTCTGCCGCTCCAGCTCGGAGGCCAGGTCAGGCGCCCTTTCGACCCCGATGGCGACGTACACGATGGTGTGGAGCCCGCCCTCCAGCCGGCCGTTGCCGGGGGTGCAGCCCGCCAGCGCACTCAGCAGCAGCAGGCCGGTGGTTGCGGCCAGGGTGGCTCCGGCCCGCCCTGGACGGTGCCTCCGGCTGGTGGTGGAGGGGGAGGCTTGGCGGGGCGGGTGCGGGATGGCCACCGGTGGGCCTCAGTCTTCCGGGTAGAGCAGAGCGGCCAACTCCTCGGCATCGACGTCATAGACGCGGGCCAGGGTGGTCTCGATCGCGCTGGTCACCACGTCGGGAAGGAAGCGCATGGCGTTGATGGCGTCGTCGGCGATCTCCTCGGTGAGCATCGGCTCCCCGCCCAGCTTCTCGTCGTTGATCACAGCCATCACCCAGCTCTGATAGGCGGTGACCAGATCGGCGAACTCGAGCTCCGGGTCGTTCAGGTCCAGGGCCATCCGGCGTCTCCAGGGACGTTGCCCCTGCAGTTTGCCCACTGGCGAGGATGGCTGCGCAGATGCCGGCGCGCTCCGTGACCGATCCGACCGCTGTTTCCAGGCCTGAAGCTGCTGCCGTGCCTGAGGCCTCGCGCCTGCAGGCCACGTTGTTCGATTTCGCCATCACCGAGCTGGTGCGCCAGCACCGCGACAGTTTTCAGCCCGCCTGGAGCGCCGAGGGCTGGGCGAAGCTGCTGATCTGGCTGGCGCTCAACTGCGGCTGCTCCGGCGACCAGGCCAGCCTCGAGGCCTTCGCCACGGCCCTGGGTCCCGCTCTGCGGACCCGGTTGCGGCGGGTGTATTTCGAACGGGAGCTGACCGCCCTGGATCTCCGGCTGATGGCCGATCCGGCCGAGCCCCAGGCCCTGGTGCTGCCGCTGGCGCCGGCTGGTGAGCCCCTCACCCTGGAGCGTGCCGCCGCCGCACTGGAGCAGGTGGGCCTGGCGGCGAGGCTGGATCCCGACACCGCCCGCTGGCGCTGCTTCGAGGCGGCGGTGGCGATTCCCTGGGCCCAGCCCCCAGCGCCCCCTGCCGCCGCGCCCCCTGCCGCAACCGCCCAGCCATGAACCTGATCGCCAGCTACCGCAACGCCGGCTACGAGGCCGTGGCCGATGCGGTGATCGCCTTCTTCGACCGTCGCCCCGATCTGCAGCGGCCCGGGGTGGCCTTCGGACCCGAAGCCGGGCCAGGGGCCGCGCCGGACCAGGCGCCCGCCATGGCGCCCGCCAAGGTCTCCACCGACATCAGCCTGGTGGCGATCGACCGCAGCGATCCGGAGGCCTTCGCCCTGGCGGAGGTGATCCTGCGCGGGGTGAACGCCGGGCTGGCCCACTACCTCCGGGAGCGGCCCCTGCTGGGCTCCTGCTGCCCCGAGCAGAGCCTGTTCGTGAACCCGATCTTCAACCTGCAGCGCTATGCGCCCGGCGAGGGATTCCACGCCTGGCACTGCGACTGGACCCTCAGCGACGAGGCCACCGAACCGCAGGCCCGGGTGCTGGCCTGGATCCTCTATGCCAACTCCCTGCCGGAGGGCGGCACCGAGTTCCACTGGCAGGGCCACCACGAGGAGGCCGAGCGGGGCAAGCTGCTGATCTTCCCGGCGGGGGTGTCGCACATCCACCGCGGCCGGGTGAGCCAGTCGCACACCAAGACCATCGCCACCGGCTGGATCAACGCCGGCCGGCTGGAGGACTATCTGCGGCGGCTGGCGGCGGGCTGAGGCCTCAGCCCAGCCTCAGCGGTCGGGGGGGAAACTGTTCGTCCGCGGTCACGCCGAGCCGGATCGGCCGCGGCTGTCCCCGCTCCGGAAGCGTCACCTCCACCCACACCCGCTCAGGGCGGGGGCGACGGGAGGGATCGGGCCCCGTCGGCGGAATGAAGAAGGCCACGGGTTGCTGAAGTTCCACCCATCCGGCCGGTGTGGAGCTCCGGACGCGCAGGGCTCCAGGCGTCCCCCGGGGCACGGCCTGGGCCAGCACCTCGCCGCCGCGGCTGTGAAGACTCACCCAGCCCCGGCTGCCGCCAAGGCCGGAGCTGTCCGCCTCGGCAGGCTGCCCATCCAGCCGCAGCCGCAGTCGCAGGCTCACATACCGCCCCCGGATCGGGAGGTACGGGTCCACAGGCTGGGTGCGGGCCCAGCCACGCGGCCGCAGGGCCCTGTCCGTCAGCAGCTGGGCCCCCAGACTCAGCAGGAGGCAGGCCTGCAGCAGCCCCAGGATCAGCCCACGGCGCCCGCTTCCCTGAACCTTCATGGCTGTGGCTTCCCCTGCATGGAAGCCAGCAGGCGCCGCCGCCACACCTCCAGCCCCCATCCCCCTCCCAGGAACAGCACCCCCAGGCCAACCAGGCTGGCCGAACGTTCCAGGTTGCCCATCACGTTCGACACGTAGAAGCCCAGCACCGTGCTGGCGATGAAGGCAGCGCCGAAGTTGATCCTCTCGGTGCGTCTCTCCACCACCCCCCAGCCGACGAGCAGCAGCCCGCCGGCGATCCACCAGGGGTAATGGATCAGAGGCACGGCCCACCGGGTTGTGGCGAACGTGATGGCGAGCCCGGCCAGCACCCATCCCACCGCCACGGCCAGGTGCCAGATGCTTCGCCCCCGCCACCGCCAGGCCGCGAGCAGCGGCAGCAGCAGCGCGCCTGACCAGCCCAGCAGCAGCAGCAGCGCGTCGGGCCCGGGGCCTGCCTGCAGCTGCGTCGGTGTGATCAGGGTCACTTCCCAGAACACCGCCGATCCAGGCAGGGCCAGACCACCGACCCACACCAGCACCCGGCGGGGCGGCGAACAGGGTCCGGGACCCTGAGCAGCCCCCAGGTAGGCAAGGCTCGTGAGCACCAGCCCCGCGGCCATGGGCAGCAGCGCAGAGCGTGGCAGGGTGCCCATGACCTGCTCGCATCGGAGCAGCCATTCGCCCGCCAGCCAGGCCGGGGCCAGCAGGGCGAGCAGGGCCAGCTGAGGCCACTGACGCAGCAGCCACCATCCCAGCCCGGCCCCCAGTCCCCACAGCAGGAGTCCGAGCGGCCAACGCGCCTCGAGATGGAAGATCTGGCCGGTCAGAAAGATGCCAGCTCCGAGGGCCACGCTGCCCACACCGTGGAGTGCCACGGCAAGGGCGGGCAGGAGGGTGCCAAGCCCGGCGCCGAGTCCATGCAGGACCAGCAGGAGTGCCAGCAGCAGGCTGAACTGCTGTCCGGGGGACAGCGCCTCCCAATGGGTGGAGACCAGCAGCAGCACCCCCGCCGCCAGCAGGACCCCGCCCAGGGAGACCGCCACAAGGGTGGGGATCCTCAGCGACGGGGCGGAGGGCCCGAGGTTCCGGGCTTCCCAGGAGCGGATTCGCTCAGCCGTCGCGCCATCGATCAGCCCCGCCGCCTGCCAACGCTCCAGTTGCTGGCTCAGGGACATGGCCATGACCCATTCCGGGACCCACACCAGACCGTAGCGAGGGCTTTCCGCCTCCACCTCAGCCCCGCCGGATGCCCCGTTCGAGGCATGTGTCCTTTGTTCAAGGCCGGATGCCCCTCCAAACGGCGCTGCATACGTTGCAGTCAGCCCCTGACCCTGTGGCGATGCCACTGAACGAATACCGCTCCGGAGCGGCCTTCCCCGGCGTGATCGGCCGCACCGCCGACGTGTCGACCCCGGCCTGGCCGGAGCCGAACCGCGCCCCCGAGGGCAGCCCCAACGTGCTGTTCATCGTGCTCGACGACCTGGGCTTCGGCCAGCTCGGCTGCTACGGCAGCCCCATCGCCACGCCGAACATCGATGCCCTGGCGGCCGACGGGCTGCGCTTCAGCAACATGCACACCACGGCGCTGTGCTCGCCGTCGCGCTCCTGCATGCTCACGGGGCGCAATCACCACTCCAACGGCCTGGCCTGCATCACCGAAGGCTCGATGGGGTACCCCGGCTCCAACGGCTACATCCCCTTCGAGAATGGGTTCCTCTCGGAGATGCTGCTGCAGAAGGGTTACAACACCTATGCGGTCGGCAAGTGGCACCTCACGCCGGCCGAGGCCACCTCGGCGGCGGGGCCCTACGACCGCTGGCCCCTGGGCCGGGGCTTCGAGCGCTTCTACGGCTTCCTGGGGGGCGACACCCATCAGTACTACCCGGAACTGGTGCGCGACAACACCCAGGTGGAGCCCCCCGCCACCCCTGAACAGGGCTACCACCTCACGCCGGATCTGGTGACGCAGGCCAAGGCGATGATCGCCGACGCCAAGCAGGTGGCCCCCAACAAGCCCTTCTTCCTCTACTTCGCCACGGGCGCCATGCACGCGCCGCACCATGTGCCGAAGGAGTGGGCTGACAAGTACAAAGGGCAGTTCGATGGTGGCTGGGACGCCTATCGCGAGCAGGCGTTCGCCCGCCAGAAGGAGCTGGGCATCATTCCCGGGAACACGGTGCTCTCCCGCCACGATCCCGACGTGCCCGACTGGGAGACCCTTTCGCCCGAGGAACGGCGGCTTTACGCCCGCATGATGGAGGTGTATGCCGGCTTCCTGGAGCACACCGACCACCATATCGGCGAGCTGATCGGTTTCCTGAAGGACCTGGGGGAATACGACAACACCCTGATCATGCTGATCTCCGACAACGGCGCCAGCTCCGAGGGTGGGCCCACGGGTTCGGTGAATGAAGGCAAGTTCTTCAACAATGTTCCCGATAATCTTGAGCAGAATCTGGCGGCCATCGATGACATCGGCGGCCCGAAGTATTTCAATCACTACCCCTGGGGCTGGACCCACGCCGGCAACACGCCCTTCCGCCGCTGGAAGCGCGAAACCTACCGGGGCGGCACCAGTGATCCGTTCATCGTGTGCTGGCCGAAGGGCATCGCCGCCCGGGGCGAGATCCGCAGCCAGTACTGCCATGCCATCGACATGGTGCCCACCGTGCTGG
Source organism: Aphanothece microscopica RSMan92 (assembly GCF_046613545.2). NCBI lineage: Bacteria > Bacillati > Cyanobacteriota > Cyanophyceae > Chroococcales > Aphanothecaceae > Aphanothece > Aphanothece microscopica. Next base: position 15,373 of record NZ_JBKKKY020000043.1, read on the forward strand.
AGGCCCTCAGCATCGAGGCGCCGGCTTCCATCAAGGGGGTGACCCAGAGCCCGATCGAGGGATTCAGCCTGTTCGATTGCTTCAACGACGCCGACGCGCCCAGCCTGCACCGCACCCAGTATTTCGAGATGTTCGGGCACCGCTCCCTCTATCACGAGGGCTGGCGGGCGGTGTGTCCCTGGCCCGGCACCTCGTTCACCGAATCGGGGCGGCGCTTCGGGGATCCGATCAGCTACGACCAGCTGATCCAGTTGGATGCCCACGGCTGGGAGCTCTACAACCTCGAGGCGGATTTCGCCGAAACCCAGGATCTCGCCGCCGCCGAACGGGAGCGGCTGATCGCCATGATCGGCATGTGGTATGTGGAGGCCGGCCGCTACAACGTGCTGCCGATCGACAGCCGCGGCACCCAGCGCTTTGCGATCGAACGGCCCCAGATCGCCGTGGATCGCGAGCGCTACATCTATTACCCCGGCACCCAGGTGGTGCCCGGAAATGCGGCGCCGCGCCTGTTGAACCGGCCCCACGCGATCTCGGTGGAAGCCGTGGTGCCCGAGGGTGGCGCCGACGGCGTGCTGTTCAGCATGGGCGGCAATGACGGTGGCTTCGCGTTCTACGTGCAGAACGGCACGCTCACCTACGGCTACAACTACGTGGCTGACAGCTACTTCAAGGTGGTCGCCACCACGTCCATGCCGAGTGGCCATCACATTTTCAGCGTGGAGTTCACCCCTACTGGCCCTGTCGACATTGCCAACGGCCGGGGCACGCCGGCCCACATCACGCTCCTGGTGGACGGCGAGGCCGTGGGTCAGGGTGACCTGCCGGTGACGATCCCGCTGCAGCTTGGCCTGGCGGCTGGTGTGGCGGTGGGGGCCGATCCGGGTTCCCCCACCATGCCGGATTATCAGCCGCCCTTCGCCTACGCCGGTGAGGTGAAGCGGGCCCTGGTGGATGTGTCCGGTGAACCGCTCGAGAACCTGGAGGAGCGGATGCGGATGATCCTGGCGCGCCAGTGAGGCAGCCTCCCGATCCAGCGCCCCATCCGGCCTCCCGGGGCTGCGACCACCCGCATTGCGAACTGCAGCAGAGCGTTGTCAGGGCAGGCGGGGCTGGCCAGCTTGAAGTGTCGCTTTGGTTCTGCTCCGGTGCCTGACGCCTATCCCCTCGTCGTTGAGGTGATCGTTCCCTTCCTGTTCAAGCTTGCCGGGGCGATCGCCCTCTGGATCGTGGGCGGCTGGCTGATCCAGCTCAGCCTGCGCCTGCTGCGCCGCGCCCTCAACCGCGGCAGCCTCGACGCGATGGTGATCGGCTACCTGGTCAACATCCTCGGAGCCCTGCTCCGGGTGGTGCTGGTGGTGGCGATCCTGGGCTTCTTCGGCATCCAGACCGCCAGCTTCGCCGCCCTCCTGGCCGGTGCCGGCGTGGCGATCGGTGCCGCCTGGAGCGGGCTGCTGGGCAACTTCGCCGCCGGGGTGTTTCTGCAGATCTTCCGGCCGATCAGCGTGGGGGACTACATCGAAGGTGGCGGCGTCGAAGGCACCGTGGAGGAGGTGGGCATGTTCGTGACCTCCATCACTTCGCCGGCCAACGTGCGCCACATCGTGGCCAATAACAAGCTCTTCGGCGACAACATCGTGAACTACTCGGTGCATCCCTACCGCCGGGTGGAACTGGTGGCCCAGCTCGACAACTCCGCCGACGTGGGCCGCGCCATCGCCCTGCTCAAGGAGGGGCTTCAGGCGGTGCCCAACCAGTACCCCGACAAGCCCGCCGATGTGGAGGTTCTGGAGTTCACCGAGCGGGGCCCGAAGCTGGCGGTGCGCCCCTACACCCACACCAGCCACTACTGGCAGGTGTACTTCGACACCAACCGGGTGATCAGCGACGTGCTCGGCAAGGCCGGCTTCCCGGTGCCCCGCATCCCCGTGGCGATGCAGAGTTCGGCGGCCTGAGGCGGCGTCACGTTTTGCGAGCATGGGCAGCCGCTCTGCCAGCCCCCTGTGACCGAGGCCCTGCCCAAGACCTACGACCCGGCGGGCACCGAGGCCCGCTGGCAGGCGGCCTGGGAGCAGGCCGGCGCCTTCCACCCGGATCCGCAGGCGCCCGGTGAGCCCTTCTCGGTGGTGATCCCGCCGCCGAACGTGACCGGCAGCCTGCACATGGGCCACGGTTTCGAGACGGCCCTGATCGACACGATCGTGCGCTTCCAGCGCCTGCGCGGCCGCAACGTGCTGTGTCTGCCCGGCACGGATCACGCCTCGATCGCGGTGCAGACGATCCTCGAGAAGCAGATCCATGCGGAGGGTGGCAGCAGGGACGACCTGGGCCGTGACGCCTTCCTGGAGCGGGCCTGGAGCTGGAAGGCCGAGAGCGGCGGCACGATCGTGGGCCAGCTGCGGCGCCTGGGCTACTCGGTGGACTGGCAGCGGGAGCGCTTCACCCTCGACCCCGGCCTGAGCGCCGCGGTGGCCGAGGCCTTCGTGCGCCTGCACGAGCAGGGGCTGATCTACCGGGGGGAATACCTGGTGAACTGGTGCCCCGCCTCGGGCTCGGCGGTGAGCGATCTGGAGGTGGAGACCAAGGAGGTGGACGGCCACCTCTGGCACTTCCGCTATCCGCTCAGCGGTGAGCCCGGCGCCGATGGCACCGACCATCTGGTGGTGGCCACCACCCGGCCCGAAACGCTGCTGGGTGACACCGGCGTCGCGGTGCACCCGGGCGACCCCCGCTATGCCGCCCTGGTGGGGCGCAGCCTCACCCTGCCGCTGGTGGGCCGCCAGATCCCGATCGTGGCCGATGGGCACGTGGATCCGGCCTTCGGCACGGGGTGCGTGAAGGTGACCCCCGCCCACGACCCCAACGACTTCGCCATCGGCGCCCGCCATGGCCTGCCGCTGATCACCGTGATGGCCAAGGACGGCACGATGAACGCCGCCGCCGGTCGCTTCGAGGGGCTGGATCGCTTCGAGGCCCGCCAGGCCGTGGTGGCGGCCATGGAGGCCGAAGGCTTCCTGGTGAAGGTGGAGCCCCACCGCCACAGCGTGCCCTTCTCCGATCGGGGCAAGGTGCCGGTGGAGCCGCTGCTCTCCACCCAGTGGTTCGTGCAGGCCGAGCCGCTGGCGGCCCGCTGCCGCGAGGCGCTTGATCGGGCCGAACCCCGCTTCGTGCCGCAGCGCTGGGAGAAGGTGTACCGCGACTGGCTCACCGACATCCGCGACTGGTGCATCAGCCGCCAGCTCTGGTGGGGCCACCGCATCCCCGCCTGGTTCGTGGTGAGTGAAACCGGCGGCGTGATCACCGACGCCACCCCCTACGTGGTGGCGCGGGATGCCGCCGAAGCCGAGGCGAAGGCCAAGGCGCAGTACGGCGCGGCCAGCCGGGCGGCGGGGCGGGAGCTGCAGTTGGAGCAGGACCCCGACGTGCTCGACACCTGGTTCTCCAGCGGCCTCTGGCCCTTCTCCACCCTGGGCTGGCCGGACGAGACCAGCGCCGATCTGGCCGCCTGGTATCCCACCAGCGTGCTGGTGACCGGCTTCGACATCATCTTCTTCTGGGTGGCGCGGATGACGATGATGGCCGGCGCCTTCACCGGCCAGATGCCCTTCCGGGACGTGTACATCCACGGCCTGGTGCGCGATGAGAACAACCGCAAGATGAGCAAGTCAGCGGGCAACGGCATCGATCCGCTGCCGCTGATCGAGCGCTACGGCGCCGATGCCCTGCGCTTCGCCCTGGTGCGGGAGGTGGCCGGCGCCGGGCAGGACATCCGCCTCGACTACGACCGTGCCAGCGGCAGCTCCGGCACGGTGGAGACGGCGCGCAACTTCGCCAACAAGCTCTGGAATGCCACCCGTTTCGCCCTGATGAACCTGGGGGGCGAAACGCCCGCCAGCCTGGGTGGGCCGCTGGCAGCCGAACTGGAGAGCGAGGACCGCTGGATCCTCTCCCGCCTGGCCCGCACGGCGGAGCAGGCGGCGGAGCTCTACGGCAGCTACCGGCTGGGGGAGGCGGCCAAGCTGCTCTATGAGTTCGCCTGGAACGACCTCTGCGATCAGTACATCGAGTGGGCCAAGCCACGGCTGGCCGGTGAGGAGGCCGGCGTGCGCACGGCGGCGCGGCGGGTGCTGGCCACCAGCCTCGAGGCGCTGCTGGTGATGCTGCACCCGCTGATGCCCCATCTCACCGAGGAGCTCTGGCACGCCGTGACCGGCGCCGAGGCCACACGGTTCCTGGCTCTGCAGGCCTGGCCCCAGCCGGAGGCCGCCTGGCTGGACGAGCGCCACGAGCAGGCCTTCCAGTTCGGCATCGAGGCGGTGCGGGCGCTGCGCAACCTGCGGGCGCTCTCCGGGGTGAAGCCCTCCGAGCGTCTGCCGGTGGGGGTCCACAGCGGCAGCCCCGAGCGCCGGGAGTTTCTGGAGGTGAACCAGGAGAAGATCCTGCGCCTGGTGGGGGGCAGTGCTCTCGGCCTGGAGCCCCAGCCGGCGGCGGGTCAGCTGCTCGGCATCGTCGACAGCGACGCCCAGGTGAGCCTCAGTGTGCCTCGGCAGAGCCTTGAAGCCCTGCGCAGCCGGCTGGAGAAAGACCTGGCCAAGGCCGAGAAGGAGATCAAGGGGCTGGCCGGCCGCCTGGCCAACCCCAACTTCGCCGGCAAGGCGCCGCCTGAGGTGGTGGACGAGTGCCGCGCCAATCTGGCCGAAGCCGAGGCCCAGGCGGCACTGGCCCGCGGGCGGCTGCAGGGGCTGGGCTGAGCTCAGTCCCTCACCAGTAGGCGGGATTCCTGAACGGCTTCACGCAAGTGGGGCGACCGGAAAGGGCGGGCAGCGGCTCCCCCGTGAGGGAACAGCCCAGCCACCCCTGCGGCTGGGAGAGCGGAAATGGCGGCTGGATCGTGTCCGGTGCGATGGGCTGGAACCCCGCCTTGCCGTAGAAGGCAGGGTCGCCATAGGTGACCACCACCGCCACCGCGCGACGCCGGAGCTCACCCAGGCCGCCGAGGATCAGCCGGCTGCCGATGCCCTGGCGCTGCCGATCTGGGTGCACCGCCACGGGGGCAAGCATGTAGGTCAGTGAGGCGTGCGCAAACCGAAGGCGGCTGAAGATCACGCAGCCCACCAGAGCGCCTCCCTGGTGGGCGCCGATGGCCATCACCTCCTGATCGTCGATCAGGCCGGCGAGCGCGGAAGCCAGGTTCCCCACCAGGAGGCCCTCACGCTCGCCTTCGGAGGCGGTGAACGTGAGGGTGAACAGCTCGGCTATCGCGACGCGGCTGCTGGTGTCGAGAGAATCGAACGTGAGGGGCTGGGGTGTGGGGTGTGCCATGGGTCGGCATGGGAAGTTCGCTATTGCAAGTTCGCTGCTAGATGCAAGCTCCATTCCTCTCAACGGAGCAGACGACAATCGCCGCTCCGATACTGCCTGTTCTGGGCCGGTATTTGAGCAGAGCAACACCTGCAGTGTCTGCCGACATGATGAGCCGTAATGAGGTCGATTCATCTCTGCTTGTCACTTCAATCCGGTGGTTCAACAGGTCTTGAGTATCTTGCAGGAGATGGGCTGATGCCAGAGCGTGCGATGCAGGAACGAGCGATGCCACACGACACCTTGGCCGGCCAGAGACGCTCTCATGTGCTGGTCATCGGAGCCGGCTGGGCCGGCTGGGGCGCCGCCAAGGCGCTGTGTGAGGCCGGCGTTGGTGTGACGTTGGTGGATGGGATGGCCGACCCCACCGGAAGCCAACCTGTCACCACCCAGAGCGGCAAACCTTTTGAGGCGGGAACCCGAGGCTTCTGGAAAGACTATCCCAACATCAATGCCCTGACGGAAGAGCTCGAGGTTGGCAGCATCTACACCGACTTCACCACCAGTGCGTTCTGGTCGCCCGATGGCTTGGAGGCCACGGCTCCGGTGTTCGGTGCGTCGCCCCGGTGGCCGAGTCCCCTGGGGCAGGTGCTGGCCACTGTCACCAACTTCAAGCGCCTGCCTGTTCGGGATCGGCTGAGCATTGCAGGGCTTCTCTACGCCATCCTAGATCTCAATCGCAGCGATCGGGTTTTCCAGCACTACGACGACCTCAACGCCCAAGCACTCTTTGTGAGGCTTGGCATCAGCGCTCGCATGATCGATGACTTCCTGCGGCCCACCTTGCTGGTGGGTCTGTTCAAGCCGCCCGAGGAGCTCTCGGCGGCGGTGGCCATGGAGCTGCTTTATTACTACGCCCTGGCCCACCAGGATTCCTTTGATGTTCGCTGGATCCAATCCAGGAGCATCGCCGAGCATCTGTTTCAGCCCCTCAGCCGCAGGCTGCTGGTACGCCATGACCTTCGGGTGATGGGGGGAACCCTGGCCAGGCGGTTGCATGTTTCGGCAGACACCCAAGCCATCCGCTCCATTGAGCTGCAAAGCGTGCGTACAGGCGACATCACGGTGCTGGAGGATGTGGATGCCGTGGTGTTGGCGGTGGGGGCAAAGGGGCTCAAGGCGTTGATGGCCCGATCGCCGCAATGCAGCAAGGCGGCACCCGAGCTGGTTGCCGCGGCGTCGCTGGGTTCGATCGATGTGGTGTCCACCCGGCTGTGGCTGGATCGTTACGTTCCGATTCCCTATCCGGCCAATGTGTTCTCCCGCTTTGAGGCCCTGAAGGGCGCTGGCGGCACCTTCTTCATGCTGGATCAGCTGCAGAAGGATGCGGAGCAGGCGCTCTGGGGTGATGAACCGCCGCAGGGTTCGGTGGTGGCCAGCGACTTCTACAACGCCGCCGGCATTGCGGCGATGACGGACCAGGAGATCATGGATTGTCTGATGCACCAGTTGCTGCCCTTCACGCATCCTGAGTTCCGGAACGCGAAGGTGGTGGATGCCGAAGTGCGCCGCTATCCAGGCTCTGTGTCTCACTTCTCTCCCGGCAGTTTCAGAAAGCGGCCACCCCTGGAAACCTCCATCCCCTCGATCGTCTGCGCTGGCGACTGGGTGCGGATGGGCGACCGGGAGCATGGCGCCAAAGGCCTCTGCCAGGAACGCGCCTATGTGTGTGGCCTGGAAGCAGCGAACTCCCTGATCAGACGCAACCTGGTGAAGGGCTCAGATCCATCGAAGACGCTCCAGCACCCCGTGATCCCTATTCGTGCCGATGAACCGCAGGTTGTTCTGGGTCGTGCCCTCAACAAACTTGTGATGGACCCCATCGAGAGCTTTGGTTTGAAACTGCCGTGGTTTGGCTGACCATGAGTCCCAGATAGCTGTTGTTGTGGACATCTGTAGGGGCGTGGAATCGCCTGATGGCTCCATGATGAGCCGATGGCTACTGTTGTTTCTGACGCCGCCCCTGAGTGGCAGGCAGGGAGGCTGGGGTGCCGAGGCAACCAGTTCTTGGAGGCCTGTCCACTCCAGGGGCCTGTCAGGAAGGATGTGAGGAATGTGGTCAAGGATGTGAGAATAGAGACCATAGCAATACCCAGGTCAGATTTCGGGGGAGATGAACAACACCCAAGCCCTCAGAACCCAAAGACATCTTGTCGAGAAGTACATAGCGGACGGCAAGCACATCGTATATTGCTATCTACGAGCAAAGTCATCAAAGACGTCTAATCAAGGAACCCCATACTACATAGGTATCGCATCGATCGTGGAACGACCGTATATGCGACATGAGTGGAGAGACGGCACTGGTCGCAGACGATTTATACCAGTGCCCAAAGAAGAGGCCCTAATCCGAATTATGGATGTACTTGAGTCTAGAGAAGAAGCGCAGCAGCGCGAGCAGTTCTTCATAGCGTGGTATGGAAGGAGACATATTGAAGAAGGGGGCATACTGCTAAACAGAGGCGCTGGGGGCGAGTCGGGAAGCTATGGAAACAAGGTGCCCAAACGTAGGATTGCAACGTGGAGCTATGTTAAGGATAGCGCCGCAAGGCTTGGTGTCTCACCCCAGGTGTACGTTCATATCCCCAAGTCAGTGAAGGCAGCCTATGCCCAATATCGCCTAAGGTATCCAGACAGAGAAGTTGGAATTATCGAGTTCCAGAAGACGATCTATAAGCCGGACAGCGAGAGCCGACTTCGGACTGGCTGGAAAGTGGTAGGAGCCACTAAGGAAGAGTGGGACAAGCTCTCAATGAGCCAGAAAGAGGTTGCATTTGAACGTCACGAAAGGGGGATGCCCTGGGACATGGACTGCAGGCGCAATCCTAATCCTGAGACAGTAAGGAATCGCCTGCAGAAATCACTTAGAGCTAAACACGAAAAAGGGGCAACAAGTTTAGGCATGCCTGTGGAAATATATGCAGCTCTAACGCCGAATCAGCGCTATGAGATCAAGAAATGGCTAGCTGCCAACCCTGGCGCTACATGGGACCAAAAGCCCAAGGGCAATGAAGCGAGGCCCAAAGGCAGAGCTCACTCGGGTTTGATGACTGCCGCCAACAAATACGGAGTAGAGATCGACCTATATGCGTCACTATCCGATAGCGAAAGACGGAACCTCCACAGAAGATACAATAGAGGGAGAAGGGGTGAGGAGCTGATCAGGCCAATAGTTGACAAGCGGATGTCATGCGAAGACGATATCTGAATAGGTCGTCTTGAACGGCTGGCAGGGAGGGTTTAGCCACGTCTATAACAGAGAACTTCGGAATGAACATGAGTTTAGCTATACGTCATTTTGGGTTCCTGCTCTTCCTAACGCTCAAGATCAGAAGCGGGCAGTATCATACGCATAGACATCATCTACTGCCCCCGTCTTCTGCATCTTGATGTTAGCCTGTTCAGCAGACGTTGGCATTGCCTACTGGTGGCCATAATACGACATAATCGCCTCTGCCAATATCTTGCTTGCAGTACCAACGCCAATAGATTTACCAATTGCCCATGACCCACTGAGGGCTTTTGATGCCATCCTCCCGATCCAGCCACTTGTCCGCTGACCCAGCGAACCATCTGGGGCGATTGCAGGCTCATGGGCAATAGCTTCTCTTAATTCGGCCAAGTCTTCTTCCTGCACCCCCTGTTCCGACAACTTTCTGATTAGATCTTCAACATCTCCCTTGCCTACACACATAGTAAGATCTTGGTTTAAGCTTGATTCAGACACATTTCCAAGGACGCCCTGAAAGTTGTGGATGTTAATGCTGGGTGTCAATGTTGCTTTAGCTTTTTCTTCCTTCGAAAACACAAGGCCATCACCAAGGATTCCTTGACTCTCAAGTTCTAATGACCACTCTAGGATCCTTGTCCTCACCGCATCAATGACCATGCTAGCTTGATTGGGGGAGAGTTTACGAACAGGAGGAAGCTGCCCAAAGTTACCCTGTGATTCAAGCAAGAAGGCTTCTTCTTTATGCGAAAGTGGCACATTAATGTAACTTCCTTCTTTTGCAAGAGTGGTGACCAGCGATTGAAGATTCTCGATCGGATCTCTTAGTTCCACGTTGCACAATGCATCGGTATACCTCTGGTCGCTTATATAGATGGGGATGAGGCCATGAACCGGATTTTCAGCCTGAGCTCAGCTCGCACTCTCCGATAGTCAGGTACATCGACATGACTATCGTATCCATTCAATTCGCGTTCAATCCATTGCCTGAACTCAACAAGGCCAAGCTTTCTTGCGACCAAAAGCGCCTTGCGCAGCAGATCTGAAATGTCATTTACCTTGTCTGTGGCCAGGATCTGTAGCTGCAACACTATTGATTCATTTCCCATATATGAGTTTTGAGGCAGTGGATCTCAAGCTTACACAGGCCTCGCCTGAGCTGGCTAACGCTTGCCATCACCAGGCCGCATGGTGTTCTGCGAAACTGAAGAGCTGAGGGTGGCGGCACTGGTGGATGGCATTGTTATGCGACTACACGTTCTCAGCAAGCTCTATATGACCCATTAATCCTAGAAAGCAGTCTAGCGCCTGCTGTACAAAGATTGACTTATCGGTATAGGGATAGATCAGCACATAGATCCTTAGGAAGGATACAACGACTGCTCGCCTCCGCTCCAGAAATCCATCGATGCCAGTAACATTTGG
>NZ_JBKKKY020000044.1:0-25286 GCF_046613545.2 Aphanothece microscopica RSMan92
CGTCCTTGCTCCAGAAGCCGGCCAGGGGCGGGATGCCGCTGATCGCCACGCAGCCGATCAGGAAGGTGGCGCTGGTCACGGGCATGTAACGCCGCAGACCTCCCATCAGCCGCATGTCCTGGGCCAGGACGGGTTCGTGGCCCACCACCTCCTCCATGGCGTGGATCACCGAGCCGGAGCCGAGGAAGAGCATGGCCTTGAAGAAGGCATGGGTCACCAGGTGGAACATGCCGGCCACCGGGGCGCCGCAGCCCATCGCCAGCATCATGTAGCCGAGCTGGCTGACGGTGCTGTAGGCCAGACCCTTCTTGAGGTCCATCTGGGTGAGGGCGATCGAGGCCCCCAGGAAGAGGGTGATCGTGCCGATCACCGCGATCGTGAGCTGCACCGCCGCGAAGGGCTCATAGACCGGCTGCAGCCGCGCCACAAGGAACACCCCGGCCGCCACCATCGTGGCCGCATGGATCAGGGCGGAGATCGGCGTGGGCCCCTCCATGGCGTCGGGAAGCCAGACGTGAAGGGGGAACTGGGCCGATTTGGCCATCGGCCCCATGAACACCAGCAGGCAGAGGATCACGGCCACGGTGCTGCTGAGGCTGCCGCCGGCCACGGCCTCGCTGAGCCTGGTGCCGATCTCCTCGAAGCCGAAGCTGCCCGTGGCCCAGAACAGCCCCAGGATGCCCAGCAGCAGGCCGAAGTCGCCGACCCGGTTCACCACGAAGGCCTTCTGGGCGGCATTGGCGGCGCCGTCGCGGTCGTACCAGAAGCCCACCAGCAGGTAGGAACACATGCCCACCAGCTCCCAGAAGACGTAGATCTCGAGCAGGTTGGGGCTGATCACCAGGCCCAGCATCGAACTGCTGAACAGGGCCAGGTAGGTGAAGAAGCGCACGTAGCCCTTGTCGTGGGCCATGTAGCCATCGGAGTACACCATCACCAGCAGGGCAATGGTGGTGACCAGGGCCAGCATCACGGCGCCGAGGGCATCGACACGGAAGCCCATCTGCAGGTTGAAGCTGCCGGCGCTGGCCCAGTTGAACAGCACCTCGGTGGGCCCGGCCCCTGCCAGCTGCTGGAACAGCACCGCGTAGCTCAGCACCGCGGCGGCGCCGACGCAGCTGATCAGCAGCAGCGCCACGGGTTTGCGCAGGCGGTTGACGGTGCGGTTGAAGCTGATGAGCCCCAGGCCCACCAGACAGGCCCCCGCCAGGGGCAGCACCGGGATCAACCAGGCGAGTTCAGCGGTTGAGGGCATCCGGCAGGGGCGGGCTGGGCCGAGTGTAGGCAGATCCACCCATCCCCCCTGTCCCAGATGGGGAATTGCCAGCAGGGCTCACCCAGCCAGCAGGCCTACCCCAGCCAGTGGGCCAGGGCCGTGCGGGAGAAGGTGGTGGCGGCGAGACCGATGTAGCGGTGGGCCCACCAGAACACCCCCACGGCGATGGCGATGCCCAGCTGGGCGGGCCTGAGAAACTCGCTGGCGACGAGCTGCTGGCGGCCGTCGAGCACGGCCCGGAACGGCAGCACCGAGGTGCTGGCCCGCAGTTCCTCGAAGGCCTGGCCGAAGCGGTTGGCCAGGCGCCGATCGCCGTTCCACACGGCGAAGAGGTGGTGGGCGATCAGGCCGGCGCTGGTGACGACCATGAAGCTGCTGCCGATCCAGAGCAGGTGGGTCGCACACCAGAGCACCTGCCCCACCGCCTGGGGATGGCGGCTGATCCGGATGATGCCCGTGGCGTACAGACGCACCTGGGGTTTCAGCACCGCTGGAATCTCGAGCAGGTTGTAGGTGGCCGGATAGAGGAACAGGAAGCTGATGGCCGTGCCCACCCACACCACGGGCACGATCCAGCCCTGCTCCTGCAGGTTCCAGAGCCGGATGCCGTCGTACCGGTGGGCGAGGAAATAGCCGATCACCACGATGGCCGCGGGGATGCTGATGCCGGCGAACAGGAGCCGCCAGGCCCGCTCGCCGAGGCGCGCGGCCCCCCAGGACCGCAGGGAGGCACCACCGCTGTGAACCACGGCGAAGGCCAGCAGCAGGCCGAGCATCACCCAGCTGCTGTGGTGGAGGGAGCCGGAGGGCAAGGCCAGAACGAAGTTGTGAAGCACCGGATTCTGGCCCCGGCCGGTCCCCCTAGAGTCTGGGCTTGCACCCCGGTGCTGGCCAGCGGGCCCTATGGCAGATCTGCCCTTCACCCTTGACCAGCTGCGGATCCTGCGGGCGATCGCCAGCGAAGGGAGTTTCAAGAAGGCTGCCGACAGCCTCTACGTCACCCAGCCCGCCGTCAGCCTGCAGATCCAGAACCTGGAGAAGCAGCTCAGTGTCTCCCTGTTCGACCGCGGTGGCCGCAAGGCCCAGCTCACCGAGGCCGGCCACCTGCTGCTGAGCTACTGCGATCGGATCCTGAGCCAGTGCCAGGAGGCCTGTCGCGCCCTTGAGGACCTCCACAATCTCAAGGGGGGCTCGCTGCTCGTGGGGGCCAGTCAGACCACGGGCACCTATCTGATGCCCCGGATGATCGGTCTGTTCCGGCAGAAGTACCCGGATGTGGCCGTGCAGCTCCAGGTGCACAGCACCCGCCGCACCAGCTGGAGCGTCGCCAACGGTCAACTGGATCTGGCCATCATCGGCGGGGAGCTGCCACCTGAGCTGGCCGAGCTGCTGCAGGTGGTGCCCTATGCCAGTGACGAGCTGGCTCTGGTGCTCCCCACCAAGCATCCCCTGGCCCGCCTGGCTGAACTCACCAAGGAGGACCTCTACCGCCTCTCCTTCGTCTGCCTGGATGCCCAGTCGACCACGCGCAAGATGGTCGACCAGCTGCTGGCCCGCTCCGGGCTGGACCTGGGCAGGCTCAAGATCGAGATGGAGCTCAACTCCTTCGAGGCGATCAAGAATGCCGTGCAGTCCGGCCTGGGCGCCGCCTTCCTGCCGGTGGTCTCGATCGAGCGGGAGCTCGCTGCCGGCAGCCTGCACCGCCCCCAGGTGGCCGATCTGCTGGTGCGCCGTCAGCTGAAGCTGATCAGCCATCCGGCCCGCTACTGCTCACGGGCGTCCGATGCCTTCCGGCGCGAGGTGCTGCCGGTCTTCGCCAGCCCCGACAGTCCGCTGCGCCGTCCCCTGCAGCAAGCCGCGGCGGAAGCCCCGCCCGCCCCTGTGGAGAACCCCCAGCGCTGAGGGTCTGTCGGCACCTCCTCCCGGCACCCCCATCGGCAGGGTCACCAGCGATCACGGTCCTGGGAGGATCCAGCTCAGAACTGGTCGGCCTCGGGGGTGATGCCCACGCTGTCGTCGGCGATGCCCTTGGTGATGAACTTGTTCTCGGTGATGTCCGTCTGGTAGACGCAGCGCACGATCGGTTTGTCCTTCACCGAGCCGATGTAGGCAAAGGTGTTCATGCGCTGCTTGCACTGGCGCATCTGTTCGGAGGTGACCGCGCCCTGCTGCTGCAGCACACTCCAGTTCTCGCGGCGGATCACGCAGCCCGGCTTGAGGGAGGGCTGGGTCACGAAGCTGGAACTGGGGTTCATCGTGGTGTAGAGCTCGATGTCCATCACGAAGGCGCTCGCCCCCCACTGCCGGCAGAACTCGGGGTCTGGCACGGCCATGTCCAGCTGCTGGGAGCTGGCGATGTTGCCCTGGTTGCCCTGGGTGGTGCTCGAGATGGCGGTGCCGATGCCGATGCCCACCACCAGCACGCCGGCCAGGATGGCCAGGGTGCCGATGTTGAAGGAGATCGGCCCTCCCGGTCCGCCGGGATCAGTCGGGCCCCCGCCGCCGGGTCCCCCCCGGCGGCGGGGGGGCTCGGCATAGCGGCCATAGCCCTCCGCACGGCTGTAGCGCTCCGAACGGCCGTCGTCGCCCCGGTCGTAGCCGGTCTCGGAGCGGCCGCGCCCACCCCGGTAGCCGCTGGGGCGGGGGTCGTCGTAGGGACTGCGCGAACGGCTCACAGGGTTTCCGGGGTCCGGGGCAGGCCCATGGAGTAATTGAGCACGCGGCAGTCCGGGTTGTAGCGAAGCTCACCCGCCTGCAGCAGTTCCCGGATCAGGCCTTCCAGTTCCGAGCCGATGCGGCGCAGGTTGTACTCGCTGAGGTCCGCTCCGGCATGGGCGTTCACCAGGTCCTGGAAGCGCTGCTGAACCTTCTCCAGAACCGGCTGGTCCCAGAGGAATTCGTTGTCGGGATCGATGTCCATGGTGAGCTGGTCGCGGTCGGGGACCAGCTCGGCACCCTCCACCCGGGCGGTGAACAGGCGCACGTGGCGGGTGGTGGACTTGAGAAGGGTCGCAGCAGCGCTGGAGTCAGCCATGGTTTGGCGTGGAGATCACCCGTCACCGGGACTTTAGGAACAGCACAGCGGAACCAGCCGGCGGTAGCCCCGCGGCCGGCTCCCCTCGCGCCGATGGGGAGGCCAGCTTTAAGGTTGCCTTTCCTTTTCAGAGTGGCCATGCGCGTCGCGATCGCCGGTGCCGGACTGGCCGGACTGGCCTGTGCCAAGTACCTGTGCGACGCCGGTCATACCCCGGTGGTGGTCGAAGCGCGGGACGTGCTCGGCGGCAAGGTCGCCGCCTGGCAGGACGAGGAGGGTGACTGGTACGAGACCGGCCTGCACATCTTCTTCGGTGCCTACCGCAACATGCGCCAGCTGTTCAAGGAGCTGGGCATCGAGGACCGGCTGCAGTGGAAGAGCCACTCGATGATCTTCAACCAGAAGGACCATCCCGGCACCTACAGCCGCTTCGATTTCCCCGACCTGCCGGCCCCCTTCAATGGCGTGGCGGCGATCCTGGGCAACAACGACATGTTGACCTGGCCGGAGAAGATCGCCTTCGGACTGGGTCTGGTGCCTGCCATGCTGCGCGGCCAGCAGTACGTGGAGGAGTGCGACCAGTACTCCTGGACCGAATGGCTGCGTCTCCACAACATCCCGGAGCGGGTGAACGACGAGGTGTTCATCGCCATGGCCAAGGCCCTCAACTTCATCGATCCCGACGAGATTTCCAGCACCGTCCTGCTGACGGCCCTCAACCGCTTCCTGCAGGAGGCGGACGGCTCCAAGATGGCCTTCCTCGACGGCAACCCGCCCCAGCGGTTGTGCCAGCCGATCGTCGACTACGTCACCGCCCGTGGCGGTGAGGTGCACCTCGAGGCTCCCCTGCGCGAGATCGAGCTCAACGCCGACGGCACCGTGCGCGGCTTCCGCATCGGTGGCATCAAGGGCAAGGAGGGATTCACCCTGAACGCCGATGCCTACGTCAGCGCCTTGCCGGTTGACCCCTTCAAGCGACTGCTGCCCCAGCCCTGGAAGTCCATGCCCTACTTCCAGAAGCTCGAGGGTCTCAACGGCGTACCGGTGATCAACATCCACCTGTGGTTTGATCGCAAGCTCACCGACATCGACCACCTCCTGTTCAGCCGCAGTCCCCTGCTCAGCGTCTATGCCGACATGAGCAACACCTGCCGCGAATACCACGATCCCGAGCGTTCCATGCTCGAACTGGTGTTCGCCCCGGCCAAGGACTGGATCGGCCGATCCGATGACGAGATCGTGGCGGCCACCCTGGAGGAACTCAAGCGCCTCTTCCCGATGCATTTCACCGGGGAGGATCAGGCCCAGCTGCGCAAGGCCATCGTCGTCAAGACACCCCTCTCGGTCTACAAGACCGTGCCCGGCTGCCAGCAACTGCGGCCGGATCAGACCTCACCGATCGCCAACTTCTTCCTGGCCGGTGACTACACGATGCAGCGCTACCTGGCGTCGATGGAGGGGGCTGTGCTGAGTGGCAAGCAGTGCGCCAAGGCGGTGGCCGCGGCAGCGGAGCGGCTCGGACCCACCCCGGCCGAGCTGGTGCTCACCCCGGCCGGCTGATCCCGGCCCGCCTCCCGCTCCTCCCCTGTCTCCACTCCCCTGGCCCAGCTCAGGCGCTTGAGCCTCTGGATCTGGGTCAGGATGGCACTCCAGCCACGGCGTGGGGGCTCCCTCGGGGGCTCGACACCCGGCCAGCCAACGTCACCCCCAGGACAGCGCCATCGTCATCCGTCCCCACCGAATCCCGCCCCACCGTTCGAGCGATGGATCCCGCCGAGGCCCCAGCGGTCCGGCCCCGCTGAGCCAGGTGTCTGGATGATGGACACCCTGCTCTGCCAGCATGGCCAACGCCCCGGTCACCCCGTCGTGCTGCCCAGCCTCGACCAGGCCTACGAGCAATGCCGGCAGGAGACCGCCCAGTGGGCCAAGACCTTCTATCTCGGCACGCTGCTGATGCCACCGGCCAAGCGCCGGGCGATCTGGGCCATCTATGTCTGGTGTCGCCGGACCGATGAGCTGATGGACAGTGCCGAGGCCCAGGCCCGGCCGGTGGAGGAGCTGGCTGCCCGGCTCGACCAGTGGGAACGGCGCACCCGGGACCTCTTCGACGGGGTGGTCCGCGATGGTCTCGATCTGGTCATGCAGGACACACTGCAGCGCTACCCCCAGCCGCTGCAGCCCTACCTCGACATGATCGAGGGGCAGCGCATGGATCTGCGTCAGCACCGCTACGGCACCTTCAAGGAGCTGGCGCTCTACTGCTACCGGGTGGCAGGCACCGTGGGTCTGATGACGCAGGAAGTCATGGGGCGGGACGCGGCTTACACATCCGCCCCCTGGAGCGACGCGCCGGACACCTCCGATGCCGCCGTTGCCCTCGGGATCGCCAACCAGCTCACCAACATCCTTCGGGACGTGGGGGAGGACCGCAGCCGCGGGCGCATCTACCTGCCCCAGGAAGACCTGGCCCGTTTCGATTACGGCGAGGATGCGTTGATGGCGGGTCTGCTGAATGACAACTGGCGTGCCCTGATGCGTTTCCAGGTGGAGCGCGCCCGCCGGTGGTTCGCCCGCGCTGAGGAGGGTGTGCGCTGGCTGGCTCCGGATGCCCGCTGGCCCGTCTGGGCCTCGTTGCGCCTCTATCGCGGCATCCTCGATGTGATCGAACAGCACGACTACGACGTCTTCAACAAACGGGCCTTCGTGCCCCGGAGCGGCAAGCTGCTCGATCTTCCCCTGAGCTTCGTGGTGGCCCAGGTGCGCTGACTCGTCGGCCGTCGAGGCCCCAGGCCCGGCGGTTCGGTTCGGTTGAGTTCAGTTCAGTTGAGTTCAGTTCAGTTGAGTTCAGTTCGGTTCAGCAAACCGCTCAGCTGATCGTGTCGGCCTCGGCCAGGGCGCTGGCCAGCAGGGGATTCACCAGCGCCGGCGCTTCGTCGTGGGGACAGTGGCCCAGGCCGGGCAGTTCATGCAACTCCCGCACACAGGGAAAGTGCGTCCACCGGCGCGCCTCGGCGATGGGTTCCCAGGGGTCCTGTTGCCCCCAGATCATCCTCACCGGCGTGGAGAGGGTGGCCAGCAGATCGGGGGCGAGCCGGTCCTCGAACAGGTTGATGAATCCGCGGAAGGCCTCGCTGGCACCCGGCTGGAGGGCAGGCCGCAGCAGCAGCTCCACCAGCTGATCATCCACGTTGGCCCCGGAGGGATAGGCCTGGAGCAGCACCCGGCGGATCACGCCCGGTCTGGCCAGGGATCGAAACAGCAGCTGGGTGAGCCAGCGTTGACGCACCAGGGTTCTGAGCCCGGGGCGTGCCCAGCGGAGCAGGGTGGGTTGTTCGGCCAGGCGCTTCTCATCCAGCGCCCGCTGGGCACAGTCGACCAGGACCACGCCCCGGCAGGGCCGGCCTTCCGCCTCCAGTCGGCTGGCCGCTGCCAGGGCGACCACACCCCCGATCGAGTTGCCCACCAGCTGCACCGCGCCGGTCTGCTGGGCGGTGAGAAAGGCGACTACCTGGGCTGCCCAGAGGTCGATGCCATAGCAGAGGCTCCCAGCTTCGGGGAGTTCGTGGGGCAGGCAGGAGCGGGGTTTGCTGCTGGCGCCGAAGCCGATCAGATCGAGGGCGTAGACCGCCCGTGTACGGCGCAGCGCTGCCACGTTGTGGCGCCAGTGCTCCTTGCAGGCCCCGAAGCCGTGGATCAGGACCACGGCAGCGGGCCGGGGATCTCCTGGATCCTCAGCAGGCTCGGCATCGCCCAGGCAGGGGCCCGGTGCGGCCATGAAGCTGACATCCAGACCCTGCCAGCGGTAGGCACCCAGCCAGTCGGCTGGATAGGGGTAGAGGGTCATGGGATCGGATCACGGGGGTTCCGGCTGGGCGAGCGATCCACGCCTCCCCCGGCGAGGGGGAGGGGCGCCCCCGATGGCCCTCCCTCCCGTGAGCCATCGGTGTGGCCGGGCGGGCAGCTCAGACCGCCGCTTTCTGGTTGTCCAGCAGCTGCTTCAGCTTGGCCAGCTCACCGGCCCAGCGGGGATCCGGAGCCTGGCTGTCGACCTCGTCGGCATGGACGACCTTGTTGACGGCCTTGCGCAGCGGAGCGGAGCCGCCGGGCCCGCGGCGATCCGGCTGGGCGCCGCCACGGGCATCCTTGCGCTCGGAGATCTCGATGCGCAGGCTGTTGCCGCCGAAGTCGCGGCCGTTGAGCTGGGCGATCACGGCCTCGGCCAGCTTCTGGTCATCCACGTTGGCGAAGCCGAAGCCCCGGCAGGCACCCGTTTCCCGGTCGTTGACCGCCTTGAAGCGCACCCCCTCGCCCACAGCGGTGAACAGAGCTTCGAGCTCCTTGGCATCAAAGGTTTGCGGCAGGTTGCCGACGTAGAGACGAATGCTCATGGATGGAGGGGAAAGGGAATACTTCAGCTGGCGAGGAGAAACCTCTGACTCACGCCTTCGCATCAGAAAGTTAATCACGCCGCCGGC
Organism: Aphanothece microscopica RSMan92; assembly: GCF_046613545.2. NCBI lineage: Bacteria > Bacillati > Cyanobacteriota > Cyanophyceae > Chroococcales > Aphanothecaceae > Aphanothece > Aphanothece microscopica. The sequence goes on from NZ_JBKKKY020000044.1 coordinate 8,786, forward strand.
CCAGCCAGGCCCGGGCTGTGTCGATCGCCACAGCGCGACCGGCCGGATCCGCCTCCGGAATCCGGCCGAAGGCGCGCTCACGGGTGAGGTGGTGGAGCAGGTCCCCAAGCTGGCGCCCGGGTGCCAGGCCCAGCTCCCGCTGCAGCTGGTCGCCGTTCAGGGGAGGCATGGGATGGAACAGCGGGTCGTCCTGCCGGCGCCAGCGGGTGAGATATCCCCGGGCCGCGGCGGGGAGGAGGGGGAGCAGCAGGGCGGGCAGGTCGGCCTCCAGCTCCTGCTGGAGCTCGAGACGCCGGGATTCCGGCAGATGTTCCAGGTCCGGACGGCCCTCCAGCCGCTCCCACCAGCGGCGCAGCCGATCACTCCGCAGCTGCAGCTGCCGGCTGCTGTGCAGCCTGGCCAGGGCTTCCGCCGGCAACAGGGCGGCCAGCCTGGCCAGGGGCAGCGCCCAGGCCCGTTCCAGGGGGGCCAGGCCACAGGCGGTCGCCTGCTCCGGCGTGAAGCTCCGCAGCCGGCCCGAGGCGCTCGGGTCGGCGCCCCAGCCGCTCAGGAGCCCCTGCTCCAGGCTCCAGATCAGACCGCCGTGGCCCTCGGGGACGGCAGCCAGTTTCTCCAGCTCCGTCAGAACCCGTTCACCGGCCACCTGGACGAGGCTGGCGGCATGGCGCCGAATCCATTCGCCGCTGGTGACCTCGAGCTCGAGGCCAAGCTCCCAGCTCAGCCGCACCCCCCTCAGCAGGCGCAGCGGATCGGCCTGCAGGTTGGCTTCGCTCACCGCCACCAGCCGGGCTGTCCGCAGATCGTCCAGCCCGCCGGTGGGATCCACCAGCCTGGCCGGGCCCCCCAGGGGCAGGGCGATGGCGTTGGCGGTGTAGTCCCTGCGGCGCAGGTCGTCCTCCAGGCCTGCACCGTCCTGGCGGGCCAGGTCGATCGTCCAGCCCCGCAGGACCAGCCGGGCGATGTCATGGGTGCGGTCGAGCACCACGCAGCTGCCGCCGAGGCTGGTGGCCAGGCGGCGGCAGAGATGGATGGCCCCGGTGGGCACCACCAGATCCAGATCCGGTTGAAGCGCCAGCCGACCCAGCAGCCCATCGCGCACAGCCCCCCCCACCAGGGCCGTGCCGGGGGGCAGCAGATGCAGCGGCAGGGGCCAGGTGGGCAGATCAAGGCGTTGCCTGAGCCGCTCGGCCAGCTCGTCAGCAGGGAGCCCACCCGCCACAATGGGCGCCTGGCGCGGCCTGGCCGGGATGTGCATCTGTGTGGACTGCCGCTGGGTCGACCGCTGTCAGGCCTACCACGCGGTGGAGCAGCAGCACGGTGCGCCCCATCTCTGCGGTCAGCCCGACTTCAGCCCCGAAGCCCCGCGCATCCACGTGCAGGTGATGGATCTCCCGGAGGGTGGGGTCGGGGTGGAATGGGACGTGCGGGCCTGCGGCTCCTTCTGTCCCGAGCCTGGCCGCTGGCAGCGGCTCCGCCCCGGCCTGGCCATGCCCCGATGAGCTGGTTGCTTGCGCTGCACAGCACCGGTCCGGGGCTCGGGGTGGCCGCCCACCGGCTGGATGGGGCGGAGCCGGATCGCCTGCAGCACTTCGAGCTGGGACGGGATCTCTCCAACGGCCTGCTCGACTGCGTGGAAGCCGTCCTTCCTGGGGCGGCCTGGCCGGATCTGGTCCGCCTGGCCGTCGCCATCGGGCCGGGCGGGTTCACCGCCACCCGGCTCACGGTGGTGCTGGCACGCACCCTCGCCCAGCAGCTCGCCGTGCCCCTGGACGGCGTGGGGAGCTTTCAGCTGATCGCCAGGCGGCTGGCCTTGCCGGCGCCGGCCTGGCTGGTGCAGGAGCTGCCCCGTCGGGGGGTGGTGGCGGGCCTCTACGGCCCGGATCCGGGGGCGCTGGGGGGCCTGGGCGAGTGGTGTGCACCGCGGCTCTATCCGGACATCGAGGCCATCCGGACCGCGGCGACCCCCACCGCCCCCGGGGCCCCCACGGCCGAGCCTCCACTGCTCCCCGCCTGCGTCGATGTCCTGGCGGATGTGCGCCAGCTGCTGGACCTGGCGACCCTGGCCCACGGGCACGGGCTGCCGGGACCCTGGCAACCGGTGCTGCCGGTCTATCCCACCTCTCCGGTGGCGAGCGTCTGATGCAGGCACCACCGCATCGCCATCGCCGCTCCCCCGCGGCCAGCCGCCTGGCGCCGGTCCCCCAGCGCCGCCGCCGTGGTCCGCGTCGCCGCCGCCGCAGGGCCGGCTGGCGGCGCTGGGTGCTGCTGCTGCTGCTGGGCAGCCTGATCTGGTTGTCGCGGGGCTGGTGGTGGCCCTCCCCCCCTCCCCCCCAGATGATCCTGGTGCTCGGAGGCGATCTGGACCGGGAGCGCCATGCGGCCAGGATCGCCAAGCAGCTCGGCCTGCCGGTGGTGGTGAGCGGCGGCAGCAATCCGGAGTACGCCCACTGGCTGTTCGAGCAGCGCCAGGGTCTGCCGCCCGGCCAGGTGCAGCTCGACTACCGGGCCAACGACACCCTCTCCAACTTCACCTCCCTGGTCGATGACCTGCGCCGGGCCCGCATCCGCCACGCCCTGCTGGTCACGAGCAGCGACCACATGGACCGGGCCCTGCTGGTGGGCAGGATCGTGGCGGGCAGCCGCGGGATCCATCTCACCCCGGAACCGGTCGGCTGCGGTGCGCTGTGTCAGCCGGAGAGCCGCCGGAAGGTCTGGGGGGATGGGTTGCGGGCCGCCCTCTGGGTGCTCAGCGGTCGGGATCTGAAGCGCTGGGCGGCAGAACGGCTGAGTCTGCTGCCGGTGGCAGCGCGCCAGGGGGGATCAGCCCCTGATCCAGCAGGGCGTTGATCTGCTGCTGGCAGGCGAGGGTCGCGGCTTCCAGATCCGGCCGCCGCCGCGAGGCGGGCGGTGGGATGGGTGTGCCGATGCGGATGTGGATCGGCACCAGACGGGCCCCCTGGCGCCCAGGTCCCAGGGCCCGGTGGCTGTTGAGGATGGCGACCGGCAGCAGGGGCACCCCGGCGCGGGCGGCCAGCAGGGCGGCACCGGCCAGCGGCTGGTTGACGCGGCCGTTGGCCTGGCGCGTGCCGTCGAGGAACACGCCGGTGGCCCAGCCCTCTTCCAGTCGGTCGGTGGCGGTGCGGATGGCCTCCCGATCACTGGCCCCGCGGGAGACCGGGTAGGCGCCGCAGGCCCGGATGATCGGGCCCAGCAGGGGCACCCGGAACAGCTCGGCCTTCGCCATGAAGGCGACGGGGCGGCCGAGGGCATGGCCCAGCAGGGGCGGATCCAGATGGGATCCGTGGTTGGCCACCACCACCAGGGCTCCCTCCCGGGGCACGTTGGCGTTCCCGGCGGTGCGGCCCCGGAACAGCAGCCGGTAGATCGGGAACACCAGCAGATAACTGATCAGCCGGTACACGAGGCTGGGCTTCGGCGTGCGGATCAGGGCGGGGGGCTCGGCCCGCTTGCGGCGTCTGAGCACCCGCTTCACGGCATTCACCGGGCGGCTGCCGGGGCGCAGTCCGGAGCGGCTCACAGCGCCAGATCCGCGGCGGTCGCGATCTGGACGGTGGTGACCCCGGGGCAGCTGCGCCGGATCAAGCCGCTCAGCACATTCCCCGGGCCGATCTCCACGGCCGTGTCGATCCCCTCGGCGACACAGCGGTCCATGATCTCGCGCCAGCGCACCCCCGTGGTCATCTGGTGGCGCAACCGGTTCCTGAGCACGGTGCCGCTGCGTTCCGGGCTGGGGTCGGTGTTGCTGAGCACGGGCACCGTCGCCTCGGCGAAGGGCACGCTCTCCAGCCTGGCGGCGAAGGCCGCGGCGGCCTCGGCCATGAAGGGTGAGTGGAAGGCGCCGCTCACCGCCAGGGGAATGGCCCGCTTGCAGTTCAGGGAGCCACAGACCTGGGCGACGGCCTCCGGTGTCCCGGAGAGCACCACCTGGGCGCTGCTGTTGTCGTTGGCGATCACCACCCCTTCGGTGGCCGCGACCAGGGCTTCCAGCTCGCCGCGCTCAAAGCCCATCACGGCGGTCATGGCGCCGCCGCCGCTGGCGGCCATCAGCTCGCTGCGGATCTGCATCAGCTCCAGCCCGGTGGCGGCATCGAAGACGCCGGCGGCGTAGAGGGCCACCAATTCACCGAGGCTGTGGCCCGCCACCAGGCTCGGCTGGCGTCCCTGGGCCCGCAGGCCATCCACCAGCAGGCTCTCGACGACGAACAGGGCCGGCTGGGTGTTGCGGGTGTCGTTGAGATCGCTGAGGTCCCCGTCAGCCTCGCCGGAACAGATGGCCAGCAGGTCCCGGCCCAGCAGATCGGAGGCCAGGCTGAACCGCTCGCGGGCCCCGGGCAGCTCCAGCACCCCGGCCGCCATCCCCACCTTCTGGGACCCCTGGCCGGGAAACACCCAGGCAATGCCCATGCCGCAGCCCCTGATCACATCGGCAGGAGGTTAGGGCCGTGGGTGTCTACCCCTAGACCCCGGGGCCGCTCCAGCGGAGCAGGGCCGCGCCCCAGCTGAGGCCAGCGCCGAAGCCGCTGCTGGCGAGCAGATGGCCGGGCCTGACCCGGCCATCCCGCACGGCCTCGTCGAGCATCAGCGGAATCGTGGCGGCCGAGGTGTTGCCGTAGTGGGCCAGGTTGCTGAGCACCTGCTCGCTGGGAACGGCGAAGCGCTCCGCCACGGCGTCGAGGATGCGCTGGTTGGCCTGGTGCAGCAGCAGCCAGTCGAGCTGGTCAGCGCGGGTGCCGGTGGCTTCGAGCAGCTCGCTGAGGATCGCCGGCACTTCCCGCACCGCGAACTTGTAGACCTCCTGCCCGTTCATCTGGATCGGGGCGAATCCCCCCCGCTGGGTGGTGAGGTCGCCGAGCAGCGGCTCCTGATGGGTGGTCTGGGCCAGGGTCAGGCAGCTGTTGCGGGTGCCGTCCGAGCGCATGCGGAAGCCGAGCAGGCCCGACTGCTGGGGGGCACAGGCCTCGACGGCCACAGCCCCGGCCCCGTCGCCGAACAGCACACAGGTGCTGCGATCGTCCCAGTCCACCCAGCGGCTGAGCTGGTCAGCGCCGATCACCAGCGCCCGGCGCACTGATCCGCCGGCGATGTACTGGCCGGCGGTGATCAGGGCAAACAGGAAGCCGCTGCAGGCGGCGGTGAGATCGAACGCCACCGCCTGGATGGCCCCCAGGTTGCCCTGCACCAGCGGCGCCGTGCCGAACAGATCATCCGGGCTGGAGGTGGCCAGCAGGATCAGGTCGACCTCCTCGGCCCGCCATCCGGCGTGCTCCAGCGCCGCGGCCGCCGCCCGGGTGGCCAGGTGGCTCAGGGGTTCCCCGGGGCCGGAGACCCGCCGGGCGGCGATACCGGTGCGGGAGCGGATCCACGCATCGCTGGTGTCGACCCGCTCGCTGAGTTGCTGGTTGGTGACGCTGGCCACGGGGACGGCGCTGCCACAGCCCACCAGGGCCATGCCAGCGGCGGATGTGCCCTGGTTGCCTGCCTGGCTGAGCGAAACGCCGAGCGCCACGGGGATCAGCCCGCAAGTTGGCTCAGTCAACCACAGGCGATTGCGTCACTCGCTTCGCTGAGGGCATGGAGGTTGTCCATGACGCGGTGGTTGGCGGCGGAATGGGCCAGCCGCAGGGCGCTCAGCACGGACAGGGCCCTGCTGCTGCCGTGGCCGATCACGCACACCCCGTCAACCCCCAGCAGGAGTGCTCCGCCGTGCTCGGCATGGTCGAGGCGTTTCTTGATGCGGCGCAGGTTGTTGATCAGAAACGCCGAGCCCACCTTGCCGCGGCGGCCCCGCGGCAATTCCACCTTGATCACATCCAGCAGCACACTGCCGACGCTCTCGAGGAACTTCAGCAGCACGTTGCCGGTGAAGCCGTCACAGACCACCACGTCGAACGCTCCGGAGAGGATGTCGCGGCCCTCACAGTTCCCCGCGAACAGGAAGCGGGATTCCGCCGCCAGCAGCTGGTGGGTGCGCAGGCACAGCTCGTTGCCCTTGCACTCCTCCTCGCCGATGTTCACCAGACCGATGCGGGGGCGCGCCACCTGGAGCACGTCACGGCTGTAGATGTTGCCGAGCAGGGCGAACTGGAGCAGCCAGTCGGGCTTGCAGTCCATGTTGGCGCCCACGTCGAGCACCAGCACCTGCTGCTCCGGATCCTTGGTGGGGAACAGGGCGCCGATGGCGGGCCGGTCGATCCCCTTGAGCCGGCCCAGCCGGAAGATCGCCGAGGCCATCACGGCTCCGGAGTTGCCCGCCGAGTAGACGGCGGTGGCCTTGCCCTGCTTCACCAGGTCCATCGCCATGTTGATGCTGGCGTCGCGCTTGCGGCGCACGACCGTGGCCTCCTCGTGCATGCCCACCGAGGGCCCGCTGGCCACCAGCTCGATCAGCCCGGCGGCGACGGCCTCATCCAGTTGGTCGCGCAGCCCCAGTTCGGCGACGGCGGTCTGCAGGGGAGCGGTCTCGGCCACGAAGCGCACCCGCAGGGGGAGGCGCTCCACGGCCTGGAGGCAGCCTTCGAGGATCGGCCCCGGGGCGTGATCGCCTCCCATGCCGTCCACCGCCACCCACAGTCTGTCGGCGTCGTTGATCGGGGCGTCCTCGTCGGGCCCGCCGAGGCCGCGCTGCAGGCGCCGCAGCGGGTCGAACACCAGGGGTTGCAGCACGGTGTGGGCCGCACTCGTGGCCGCCCCTGCGACGCTGCCGGCCCCGGAGACGGCGGCCCCGGCCATGCTGCCGGCGGTGGTGGCGGCGGAGGTGGCCGTGTCGACCAGGCTGGTGACAGCGGCGTTGCGGCGGTACCAGATCACCAGGCGGCGGATCGCTCGCCTGGGCTTGGCGCGCTTGTCAGGCTCCTTCGGGGGCAACGGGATCGACGATGCGTTGGAACAGGTAGCCGGTGCCGCGAGCCGTGAGGATCAGCTCGGGGTTGGCCGGATCGTCCTCCAGTTTGGAGCGCAGCCGGGAGATATGGACATCCACCACCCGGGTGTCCACGTGACGCTCGGGGGTATAGCCCCACACTTCCTTGAGAATCTCCCCCCGGCTGAAGGGTTCGCCGCTGCGGCTCACCAGCAGCTCCAGGAGGCTGAATTCCATGCCGGTGAGGCGGATGCGCTCATCGCCCCGGTAGACCTGCCGCTTGTTGGTGTCGATGCGCAGGTCGCCCACCTGGATCACGCCGGAATTGGGGATGCCGGCCACCTGCTCCTTCTCCACCCGCCGCAGCACGCAGCGGATGCGGGCCTCGAGCTCCTTGGGGCTGAACGGCTTCACGACGTAGTCGTCGGCCCCGAGCTCCAGGCCCGTGATCCGGTCCGCCACATCGCCGAGGGCCGTGAGCATCACGATCGGCACGTCGGACTCCTTGCGGAGCTCCTGGCAGACGCCGTAGCCGTCGAGCTTCGGCATCATCACGTCCAGCACCACCAGGTCGGGGGGGTTGTGGCGGAAGAGTTCCAGGGCCTCGACCCCATCCGAGGCGGTGACCACCTGGTAGCCGATCATCGACAGCCGGGTTTCCAGGATCCGGCGGATGCTGGCCTCGTCGTCGACGACCAGAATCGTCTCCTTCTCTTTGCCTGGACTGCTGGGGGACGCTGTCATCGCCTCCTTCGGGCTGCTACATCAGATCGCCCTACTGAAAAGCTCTGAGGGGGGCGGGATTCATGCAACGCCACCTTTCTTCATAGTCCTCCCGTCTTCGCCGTGGCCAAGCCTGTCTCTTTCTACGTCTGCAGCAGCTGTGGGGCCAGGACGCGCCAGTTCTTCGGGCGCTGCAGCGGCTGCGGCAGCTGGAACACCCTGGTGGAGCAGCCGCTGAACGCAGATGCCCGCCGCCGCCGGCCGGCGGCGGCCGAGGCCGCCGAGCCGTCGCGCCCCCGTCGCTCGGAATCGATCGCGGCGGTGGGGAACCGCCCCCTGCAGCGGCTGCCCAGCGGCTACGGCGAGCTGGATCGGGTGCTGGGCGGTGGGCTGGTGCCCGGCTCCCTGGTGCTGCTCGGGGGGGATCCCGGCATCGGCAAGAGCACCCTGCTTCTGCAGAGCGCCCGGGCCATGGCCGAGGGGGCCTGCGTGCTCTACGTGAGCGCGGAGGAATCGGCCCAGCAGGTGAAGCTGCGCTGGAGCCGGCTGGGTCGCCCCGGCGACACCCCGCCACCTGCCGCGTCCTCGGCTGCCGCCGCCTTCTCGGGCTCCGCTGCGGCGGATCTTCAGCTGCTCGCCGAGACCGATCTGGAGCTGGTCCTGCAGGAGCTGGAGACCCTGCGGCCCGCCGTGGCGATCATCGACAGCATCCAGGCCCTCCACGATGCCGAGCTGGCCAGTGCGCCGGGCTCCGTCGCCCAGGTACGGGAGTGCGCTGCCGCGCTGGCGCGGATCGCCAAGCGGCAGGACACGGCCCTGCTGCTGGTGGGGCACGTCACCAAGGAAGGCATGCTGGCCGGTCCCAAGGTGCTGGAGCACCTGGTCGATGCGGTGCTCACCTTCGAGGGGGACCGCTTCGCCAGCCACCGGCTGCTGCGGGCCGTCAAGAACCGCTTCGGGGCCACCCATGAGCTGGGCGTGTTCGAGATGCGGGACCGGGGCCTGGCGGAGGTGACCAATCCCAGTGAGCTGTTCCTCGGCGGCCAGGAGCCCAGCAGCGGCAGCGCCACAATCGTGGCCTGCGAGGGCACCAGGCCCCTGCTGGTGGAGCTTCAGGCTCTGGTCAGCACCACGAGCTATGCCAGCCCGCGGCGCAGCGCCACCGGCATTGCCGTGAACCGGCTGCACCAGATCCTGGCGGTGCTGGAGAAGCACCTCGGCTTGCCGCTCTCGCGTTTCGACTGCTACCTCGCCGTGGCCGGGGGGCTGGAGGTGGAGGAACCGGCGGCAGACCTCGGCGTGGCCGCGGCGGTGGTGGCCAGTTTCCGCGATCTGATCCTGCCCCCCGGAACCGTGCTGATCGGCGAGCTGGGTCTGGGTGGCCAGTTGCGGCCAGTCGGTCAGCTGGAGCTGCGCCTGCAGGAATCGGCGCGGCTGGGGTTCTCCCGTGCGGTGGTGCCGCGCGGCAGCGGTCTGGGGGCGACCGCCGCCGGTCTGGATCTGCAGCTCCTCGAGGCCGCCACCATCGCCGAGGCTCTGGTGGCGGCCCTTGGGGTGAACCCGGCGGATGAGGCGGGCTGAACGGCCCCGGCACGGTGAGCTGAACCGCGCCCGCTGCTCAGAAGTAGACGTCGACGCTGCCGCGTCCGCTGGTCTTCAGCCAGTTCTGTGCCTCGATGTAGTTGTTGGGGGCCAGGCGGATCGCCTTGCCCCAGCAGTCGGCAGCCAGGTCGTAGCAGCGGTCGGCCTCGTCCGCATCGCCCTTCTCCTCGGCGATCGAGCCCAGATGGTGGTGGATCACCGCCATGTTGTTGAGCACCTGGGGCATCTTGCTGTTGAGGTCCAGGGCCTGGGCGTAGTAGCCGAGAGCCTTCTGGTGCTCCCCGTTGGAGGCGAACACCAGGGCCATGTTGTAGAGGATGAAGGCCTTGTCATTGGGGTCGTCCTCGAGCTTGAGCGCCTCCTCGTAGTTCTCCAGGGCTTCGGCGTATTCGCCATCCGCCTGGGCGCTCATGCCATCGCGGTAATAGGCGAAGGCTTCCTTGGCCCGCCGGTTGGTGGGCAGGACCTTGAGGATCAGGTCGGCCATCACCGTGAAGCTCTTGTCGATGAAGTTGTCGTTGCGTTGGGAGCGGGGCACCGGTGGTTCAAGGAGCTTCGAAGGTGTCCATCCTGGCTGATCTGCCTAGCCTGAGCCGAACAGCCCCCGGTCTGGCCTTGGCCGCGCAGCAGCTGCCCGACGTCCTCCCCACCCGCTCCACGGAGTCCCGCCACCCCGAGCATCTTCAGAACGACCCCAGCCTGGACGACCCCAGCCTGCGCAAACCCAGCCTGCGCGATCCCCTGCCTCCGGATCCTCTCCTGCTCGAGATCGAGGGGATGAAGTGCGGCGGCTGTGTGCGGGCTGTGGAACAGCGCCTGCTCGCCCAGCCCGGCGTGCGCCAGACCAGCGTGAACCTGCTGACCCGCACCGCCTGGATCGAACGGGAGCCGTTCCCTGCCGGAGCGGATGCGCAGAGGGAGGCCCAGACAGAGGCTCAGAGTGAGGCAGGATTCCTGCAGGGGCTGCAGGAGTCCCTGGCCGCCCTGGGGTTCCAGGCCTCGCTGCGCGAGCAGGCCGCCCCGCCCTCCCAGGCCATCCGCCAGCAGGAGCGCCAGTGGTGGAGCCGCTGGCGCCAGCTGGTGGTGGCCCTGCTGCTGCTGGTGCTCTCCGGACTCGGCCATCTGGCGCCCCAGCCGGGTCTGCTGTGGCTGCACGGGGGCATCGCCACCATCGCCCTGGCCGTGCCAGGCCGGCCGATCCTGCTGGCCGGTGCCCGCGCCGCCCTGGCCGGCATCCCCTCGATGGACACCCTGATCGGCCTGGGAGTGGGCAGCGCCTACCTGGCCAGCCTGGTCGGTCTGCTCTGGCCTGCCAGTGGACTTCCCTGCTTCTTCAACGAGCCGGTGATGCTGCTGGGCTTTGTTCTGCTCGGCCGTTTCCTCGAGGAGCGGGCGCGCTACCGCACCGGCGAGGCCCTGCAGAAGCTGGCGGCGCTGCAGCCGGACACGGCTCTGCTGGTGATGGAGGCCGGGCCCCCACGGCAGGTCCGGGTGGGCGGACTGCGGCCCGGTGACCGGATCCGCGTTCTGCCGGGGGATCGGCTGCCGGTCGATGCGCTGGTGCTGGAGGGGACCTCGTCCCTCGATGTCTCCGGCCTGACTGGCGAGCCCCTGCCCCAGACCGTGGAGCCGGGCGAGGAGGTGGCGGCCGGATCCCTGAACCTGCAGGGGACCCTGCTGCTGGAGGTGCGGCGCCCCGGGGCCGAGAGTGCCGTGGCCCGCATCATCCACCTGGTGGAGCAGGCGATGGCCCGCAAGGCTCCGATCCAGGGTCTGGCCGATCGGGTCGCGGGCCGGTTCACCCTGGCGGTGCTGGCTCTGGCCCTGGCCACGTTCCTGTTCTGGTGGCTGTGGGGGGCAGCCCTGTGGCCTGCGGTGTTGCAGCCGGCGCACCACGCCCACGCGGTCCATGGCCGCCACGGCCTGCTCGGTGCCGGAGCCACCACACCCCTTGTCCTCGCCCTGGAGCTGGCCATCGCCGTGCTCGTGGTGGCCTGCCCCTGTGCCCTCGGGCTGGCCACCCCCACCGCCATCACCGTCGGCACCGGGCTGGCCGCCCGGCGTGGGCTGCTGTTCCGCGGCGGGGAGGCGATCGAAACGGCCGCCGCCCTGCGCACCATCCTGTTCGACAAGACCGGGACCCTCACCCGCGGCCGCCCCCTGGTGACCGCCCTGGTTCCGCTGCCCCAGCCGAGCGATCGGCCCGGCCCTGGGGAGGCCCGCCTCCTCCAGCTGGCGGCCAGCCTCGAGGCCACCACCCGCCACCCCCTGGCCTACGCCCTGTTGCAGGAGGCCGAGGCCCGCGAGCTGCGGCTGCTGGAGGTCTCCGCAGCCCACACCATCCCCGGCGCCGGGGTGGAAGGGGAGCTGGAGGGGCAGTCCTGTCGCCTGGGGCGGCTCGGCTGGGTGGTCCGGGACCCGGCCGGCCCTGCCCTGGAGGCCCAGCAGCGGCTCGAGGCCGGCGGGGCCACGGTGCTCGCCCTGGCCATGGGCGGGGAGGTGCTGGGGCTGATCGCGGTGCAGGACCAGCCCCGCCCCGAGGCGTCGTCCGTGCTGGCCGACCTGCGCCATCGGGGTCTCCAGCTCGGTCTGCTCAGCGGCGACCATGCCGAGGCCGTCAGGCGGCTGGGCGGCCAGCTGGGCCTGGCCCCGCAGGAATTGGCCTGGCGCCAGACACCCGAAGAGAAGCTCGCGGCCATCGTCGCGGCCCAGCGCCGGAGCGCTCCGGTGGCCATGGTCGGCGATGGCATCAACGATGCGCCCGCCCTGGCGGCCGCCGACCTCGGCATCGCCGTGGGCACCGGCACCGGCATTGCCCAGGACAGTGCCGGGCTGGTGGTGCTCGGCGAGCGCCTGGACGGCATCCTGCTGGGGCTGGATCTGGCCTCCCGCACCATGGCCAAGGTGCGGCAGAACCTGGCCTGGGCCTTCGGCTACAACCTGCTGCTGCTGCCGGTCGCCGCCGGCGCCCTGCTGCCGAGCCTCGGACTGCTGATCAACCCCCCGCTGGCGGCCCTGCTGATGGCCTTGAGCTCGATCACGGTCGTGCTCAATGCGTTGGCCCTGCAGCAGGATGTCGGCCAGCTGGGAATCCGCGGCCGTGGCAGCTGAGGGCAGGCAGGGCCGCTTCGTGGTGCTCGAGGGCATCGACGGCTGCGGCAAGACCACCCAGTTGGAGGCGCTGAGCCGGTGGCTGCGTCTTCCCGAGGCCGGCTGCCTGCCGCCGGGTCGGCAGCTGATCGTGACCCGGGAACCGGGCGGAACCCCCCTGGGCCTGGCCCTGCGCGAGCTCCTGCTTCACCCCCCCGGGGATTCGGCACCGGGCAGCACGGCCGAGCTGCTGCTCTATGCGGCGGATCGGGCCCAGCACGTGGAGCAGACGATCCGCCCGGCGCTGGCGGCGGGCGACTGGGTGCTCAGCGACCGCTTCAGTGGCTCCACGCTGGCTTACCAGGGCTACGGCCGGGGGCTCTCCCTGCCGCTGATCGAACAGCTGGAGCAGGTGGCCACCGGGGGGGTGCAGCCCGATCTCACCCTCTGGCTGGATCTTCCCCTGGCCGAGGCGGGCCGGCGTCGGGGCGGGCGGGCGGCCGATCGGATCGAGTCGGGCGGCTCTCCCTTTCTGGAGCGGGTCGCTGCGGGCTTCACGGCCCTGGCGCAACGGCGGGGCTGGTGCCGCATCGATGCCCGGGCCAGGCCCGAGCAGATCACCGAGGACTGCCGTCGGGCCCTGACCCGTCTGGCCAGCCGTCCATGACGGCGCTCTTCGCCGACCTGCTGGGCCAGGATCCGGCGGTGACGCTGCTGGCGGCGGCGCTGCGGCGGCAACGGCTGGCACCGGCCTACCTGTTCACCGGACCCGAGGGGGTCGGCAGGCGGCTGGCCGCCCTGCGGTTTCTCGAGGGTGTGATCGCCGGACCCGAGGGGGAGCCTGCCGTCCGGCGCCGCCTGGAGGCCGGCAACCATCCTGATGTGCTCTGGGTGGAGCCCACCTACCTGGACAAGGGCCAGCTGGTGCCGGCCTCCCAGGCCCTGGAACGCGGCGTGAACCGGCGCAGCCCGCCGCAGCTGCGCCTGGAGCAGATCCGCGAGGTCTCCCGATTCCTGGCCCGCCGTCCGGTCGAGGCCCCCGGTTGTCTGGTGGTGTTGGAACAGGTGGAGGCCATGGCGGAGGCTCCGGCCAATGCCCTGCTCAAGACCCTCGAGGAACCTGGAGGCGGCATGCTGCTGCTGATCTCGGCGTCGCCGGAACAGCTGCTCAGCACGATCCACTCCCGATGCCAGCGGGTGCGTTTCGGTCGCCTGCCGGCCGAGAGTCTGGCGCGGGTGCTGGCGTCCGCGCCCCCGCCCGCCGTTGCCGACACCGAGGAGCTGCTCGCCCTGGCGGCCGGCTCCCCGGGAGCGCTGCTGGCCCATCGCCAGCAGTGGCAGTCCCTGCCGGAGGGCCTGGTGGACCGGCTTCTCAGCCTGCCCATGGCGGCCGATCCCTTCGAGGCGCTGGCGCTGGCGCGGGATCTCACCGAAGCCCTGGACGCGGAGCAGCAGCTCTGGCTGCTCACCTGGTGGCAGCTGGCGCTCTGGCGGACGTTGCGGCAGCCGGCGGTGTTGCAGCGGCTCGAGCGGCTCCGCAGCCACCTGCTGTCCTATGTGCAGCCACGGCTTGCCTGGGAGGTGGCCCTGCTCGAACTGGCGGGCCTGGGCGGCTGAGCCCTAACCGACCTGGGCCGTGCGGGAGCCCTGGACCATGGGGATCAGCTCGGACGCCTGCTCGGCGTTGGGCAGTTCCAGGCAGTAGCCCGCTCCGTAGACAGTCTTGATGAAGCGGGGTTTGCGGGGGTCGGGTTCGAGCTTGGTGCGCAGGTGCCGCACATGCACACGGATGGTCTCGATGTCATCGTCCGGTTCGTAGCCCCACACCTCCTTGAGGATCAGGGCGGGGGAGACCGTCTGGCCATGGCGCTGCAGCAGACAGTGCAGCAATTCGAATTCCAGGTGGGTGAGGCGCACCGCCTGATCGAACCAGATGGCTTCAAACCGCTCCGGCACCAGGGTGAGGGGGCCGTAGCTGAGGATTTCGTTGTGCTGGGTGGACAGTGGGGCATGTTCGCTGCGGCGCAGCAGTGCCTTCACCCGCACGGTGAGCTCCTCGAGATCGAAGGGCTTGGTGAGGTAGTCGTCCGCTCCGGAGTTGAAACCGCTCACCTTGTCCTTCGTGTCGGCCAGGGCGGTGAGCATCAGGATCGGAATGCGGGCGGTCCGCTCGTCCCGGCGCAGCCGCTGACACAGGGTGAGGCCATCGACCTTGGGGAGCATCAGGTCGAGCAGGATCAGGTCCGGGGCGTACTGCAGGGCGAGGGCCTGGCCCTTGATGCCGTCATCCGCGCGCTGAACGTCGAAGCCACCGTGTTCGAGATGGCCGGCAACGAGTTCACGCATGTCGCTGTCGTCCTCGATCAGCAGGATGCACGGTTTCATGGCTGGCGCGGTGAGATGGCTGCTGAGCAGAGAGTCGGGCGACCACAGCGAAGGGGTCGGCAGCATTCTCCCCGCTCCTGCCGGCGTTGGTGTGACCGGGGCCTGGTCACGCCGGTACGCCCGCGGGCCCCTGATGGGCCTCAATGCAGCTGTGATCTGGGATCTGGGCCCTGCCCGGGACGCCGAGTCCGAGAGATCTTCAGGATGATTTTCGACTCTTCTGTTGTGATTTGCCCGGTTCTCTGGCAACCGAGCAGCCGTGGGCCCTTGTTCTTGCCCAGCGCGGTTGTTCGAGGCCGTTCAGAACTGCCTTCGAGGCCATCGTCCCCAGACGCCGTCGCCCCACGAGCCCATGGGCCTGCCAGCAGGGGCGGACCCACAACCTGAGGATCTCAGGCCCGGGGTGCCTGCGCCGGGGGGTGCCGGGACTGGGCGATGGGATGGAGTTGAACTCCCCGGGCGGGATTCGAACCTGCGACCAATCGGTTAACAGCCGACCGCTCTACCGCTGAGCTACCGAGGATGACGACCCGTGGTGGGTGCAGCCGGCGACGCCGGCTCGACGACCTTACCCCTCGGACTTGCCGCGCCGCAAGCGGTCCGCTCAGGCCGGCCGATTCAGCCGCTGGGCCACGGCGGCGCCGCTCTCCCACGGCCCCACATGCCCGTCCTCCATCACCGCGGCTCCCTCACAGTGCTGGAGTTCCTCCAGACGGTGGGTGATCCAGAGGGCGGTGATCCCGCCGCCGGCGGAGGCGGTCAGCTGACGGATCAGCTCCAGCACCTCCCGCTGGCTGTCCGGGTCCAGAAGTGCGGTGGGTTCATCCAGGAGCAGCAGATCTGCCTCGCTCGCCAGGGCGGCGGCGATGGCGAGCCGTTGTTTCTGCCCTCCGCTGAGGCTGTGGATCGGACGGCTGGCGAGCCCGGCGAGCCCCACGGACTCCAGCACCTGCTCCACCCGGCGCTCCCGCGCCTGCCGCTCCAGCCCGGGGTCGATCGCCAGCAGAAGATCACTGCCGCAGCTCGGCAGGAGCAGCTGATGGTCGGGGTTCTGGAAGACCAGCGCCGTGCGCCCGGGAACCGCGATCCGACCGGTGCGCGGCTCCAGCAGCCCTGCAATCAGGCGGAGCAGCGTGCTTTTGCCGCTGCCATTGCTCCCCACCAGCATCCAGAGGCCGGGGTGGGGAATCCGCAGGGAGCAGTGCCGCAGGGCCGCGTGTCCGTTGGGCCAGGCAAAGCCGAGGCGCTCCACCTGGAGGGGACAGGCCGCACCCCCGAGAGGGGAGTCCACCGGGCTCAGCCGTCGAAGCTGAAACCGGGGCGCTTGGCGCTGCCGGCGCTGGCCGACTTCTCATACATCTGAACGGCGACCAGCTCGCTCGTCAGCAGGCTGACCTTCTTGTCGGCTTCCTTTTCACAGGTCAGTTCCAGGACCCTTGGACCCATGCCTTCCAGGGCCTGCTTCACCGTGGCGTAGAGGCTCTGGGCCTCGGTCAGTTCCTTGCGCTGGACGGCAATGGGCATGGGACTGAGCTTGAGGGAGAGCTCGACGACGTACATGGGAGGAGGGAAGGGGGGAGCAGGGCTCAGGCGCCCACTCTGGCGAACGGTGTGGCTAGGTCGTTGTGCTCAAACGCTCCCGGTCCGGGTCGCAGTTCGGGTCTCCGCCCCGTACGATCGAACACGTAACGCTTCATGAAGTCCGCTTCTCATGACGATCGCTGTAGGGCGCCTGCCGCAGCGGGGATGGTTCGACGTCCTCGATGACTGGCTCAAGCGCGACCGCTTCGTATTTGTGGGGTGGTCCGGCCTGCTGCTGTT
>NZ_JBKKKY020000045.1:0-24762 GCF_046613545.2 Aphanothece microscopica RSMan92
TGCTGGCGATCCGCACCTGCTGGGACCGTCCGCGGCACTCCGACGTGCCCTGGTTCGCGGTGGCCACCGAGGCTGGGGAGGCTGCGCTGATCGCGCGGCTGGCCGATCGACCGGTTCGGCTGCAGGCGATCAGTGAAGAGGGTGTCGAGCTGACGGGGGCAGCCGGGACGGCCGCGCGTCTGCAGCCCGGTCAGGTGCTGCGGCTGTCCCTGGTGCTGGTGGAGTCGTCAGAGTCGTCGGAGTCGTCGGAGACGGATCCCGCCGCCTGGCCCGTGACGGTGGCGCTCACCCGGGGCGACCGGATCGGCTGCTGCTGGGGCCCCCTGACCTCTCGGCAGCGCGAGGCCCTGCAGGAGCTGCTGTACCGCCGACCGGGCCTGTGGCCGGTGCGGCGGGCTCCGTCCGAACCGCTGGCCCTGGCCGTGCTGGTCGGCAGGCTGTTCCGACCGGTTCCCCCCGAAGGCTGGTTTCGGCGCAGCCTGCTGCCGATCCGGCTCGGTGCCATCCCCGCCCGGAGGGCGTCCACGCTTCAGCAGTTGGCGGCCTAGGGCGTTGGGGCCTAGTCCAGGGGCGGGTAGCTCGGCTCCCAGCTGGCCCGATCCAGGCAGGCGAGCGCCTCGGCGGGGCTGGCGGCCAGCCGCGCCAGCCCCTGCTCCACCGCTGTGACCGCCACCGCTTCCGCCACGGCGCGGGACACGGCGCGGACCTCGGAGAGGGGCGGCATCAGGGGCTGGCCCGGGTCGCGGGCGGCGGGAATGGCCGCCGCCAGGGCCTTCAGGGCCGCATCGATCATCTCGTCGGTCACCTGCCTGGCCCCCACCGCCACGCAGGCGAAGCCGAGGCCCGGGTAGAGGAAGCAGTTGTTGCACTGGCCGATCACCCGGGGCACGCCTTCCCACGGCACCGGCGCAAAGGGGCTGCCGGTGGCGACCAGCACCCGCCCATCGGTCCACTGCAGCAGGTCGGCCGGGGTGGCTTCGGCGAGGCTGGTGGGGTTCGAGAGCGGCAGGATCACGGGCCGGGGGGTGGCGCTCGCCATCGCCTCCACCACCTCGCGGCTGAACGCGCCGCGGACGGTGGAGGTGCCGATCAGCACCGTGGGCCGCACCCGCCGGACCACCTCCAGCAGGCCGATCCCCCCGTCGCCGCCCGCCTGGAACAGGCCCCGCTCGGCGGCGGGGCGGGCGAAGGTCTGGGCCGCCGGCGGGATGTCGGGCTCCCCCTCGATGAGCAATCCGGCCCGGTCGATGGCCCAGAGGCGGGCGCGGGCTTCGGCCGGCTCCAGCCCCGCGGCCTCGAGGAGCCGCACCAGCCGGTCCGCGATGCCACAGCCGGCCGTTCCCGCCCCGAAGATGACGATCCGCTGCTGGGTGAGCTCCTGGCCGAGCCCCTGGCAGGCCGCCAGGACGGCCGCCGCCGCCACGCCGCTGGTGCCCTGGATGTCGTCGTTGAAGCTCGGCAGCTGCTGGCGGTGGCGTTCCAGCAGCCGGCGGGCCTGACGGTTGCCGAAGTCTTCCCAGTGCAGGAAGGCCCCGGGAAACACCTCCGCCACGGCGGCGACGAAGGCGTCCACGAAGGCGTCGTAGGCCTCGCCGCCCAGGCGCGGGCGGCGCAGGCCGGGGTAGAGGGGATCCTCCAGCAGGCTGGCCCGGTCGGTCCCCACATCAAGGGTCACGGCCAGGGCGCGGCCCGGGTGCAGTCCACTGCAGAGGGTGTACACGGCCAGCTTCCCCTGGCAGATCTGGATGCCGCCGACGCCCTGGTCGCCGAGGCCGAGGATCCCAGCGCCGTCCGTGACAAGCACCAGCTCCACCGGCCCCGGGGCCGCCTGGCGCAGCAGTTCGGGGAGCTGCCCCTGGTGCTCCGGCGTCAGGTAGACACCCAGGTCGGGTGGTTGGTGGGCATGGCCGAAGCCCTCGATCACCGCCCCCACGGTGGGGGTGTACACCACCGGCAGGGCCTCCTCCACGTGATCCCGCAGGAAGGCATGGAAGAGGGTGAGATTGCTGCGGCGCAGCCTGCTCAGGTAGGTGAAGCGCTCCAGGCTGCCCTGCAGCCGGCAGAAGCCCTCCCAGACCCGCTGCACCTGCACGTCGAGGGTCTCCACCGCCGCCGGCAGCAGGGCTTCGAGCCCGAGGGCCCGGCGCTCCCGGTGGCTGAAGCCCGTGTCCCGGTTCAGCAGCGGATCCGCCAGCACCGCCGTCCCCCGGCGCCGGTCGGGCTCCGAGGGGGTGGCTCGGATCCTGGTGGTGTAGCTGAACTCGGAGCTCACGCCGGTGCCGCGGTAATGGCCGCTCACCGGGGCGGCCAGGCGGTGATCGGCCGTGGCCGCCAGAACCACGTGGCCATCGGCCACAGCCAGGCCCAGGCTGGGGTCATATCCGCGCCAGCCGCCCCCCGGGAGCCAGACCTCCGCCCAGGCATGCAGCTCGTGCTCACTCACCTCCGGTGGATGGTGCATCGAGTAGCCGCTGACGAAACGGGCCGCCAGTCCGAGGCTGCGGCACGCGTCCACGTAGAGCACGGCCGTGTCGCGGCAGGCCCCCTGCCGCTGGGCCAGGGTCTCCGCCGCCGGCATGGGCTCCCCGTCGAAGCGCCCCACGTGGTGGAAGGTGTGGTGGATGCGGTCGGCCAGGTGCATCAGGACGTCGGTGGTGCGGTGCTCCACCTCCGCGGCGAGGGCGGCCGCCCAGCGGGCGACCGTGTCATCCACGGGATCGCCGGTGCCGCCTGCCAGGAACGGGGCCAGGGCCTGGGCCTGGACCGGGGGGTAGGCCATGGGCAGGGTCTGGCTCCCCGGCTCGGTCAGGATCCAGTCGAACGGGTTCTGCCGCAGGGTCTCCACCACAGCGGTCGAGCGGATCGACAGCCGCTGGCGCAGGTCGCTGAACCAGCAGACCGTGGCGTCCCCACCCCCCGGCTCCAGCACCACGGAGCAGCCGTCCGCGGGGTCGCTCAGCTGGAGCGTGTGGCTCAGCACCCGCTGGGTCCCATCCTGGCGGGGGGTGAGGCGCAGGGTGTGCGGTTCGAGAAACACCGGCCGCCCGTAGCGGTAGTGCAGCTCGTGGTGGATCTCAAAGAACATCGGGATGGCTCAGCTGTCCGGACCACGGCCGTTGCCGCTGTCGTATCCGCCCAGGGAGCGGAACATCAGACCCCCGCCTGCCGCCATCAGGACCACCATGGTGAGCAGGCTCCAGAGACTGGTCTCGCGGAAGCTGAAGAACAGACTCTGCAGCACCCCCACCCCGACGGCGGCCAGGGAGGCCCAGATCAGGAACCAGCCGGCCTTCGACCAGCGGCCGGCGAACAGAAGGCAGACCCCCACCCCCAGCGGCAGCATCAGCAGCCCGAAGCCATCGCCCACGCCGCGGGCCAGGGTGCCGGTGAAGAAGGCGCCGTAGCCGCCGCCCCGGCCGAGGCCGAAGCGCAGGGCCGAGCCCACCATCACCTGGTTGGTGAACAGGAAGATGCCGGCGCCGAAGAGGCTGCCACCGACCAGGAACAGCAGGAAGTCCTGGACCGGGTTGCGCTGCATGGGGCCGACCGCTTGCCGCCGCCTCAAGTTATGGCACGCCCATCGCCCGCGCACGATCCATCCGGCCAGCTGAACCGGCAACGCAAAGCGGCCAGGGCCTCATCCGGCAGCCCCAGGAAGCGATCCAGCCAGGCGTCGCCGCTGGGCTCCACCCGCGCCACCCCCACGAGCAGGGCGCTGCCGTCGGATTGGAGCGCGGTGCCCTCGGCCCGGTGGCGCTGGCCCGTGGCCCTCCCCGTGGCCAGGGTGGTGGCGATCCTCAGAGCCGGCGGCCGGTAGATCCGCCCGAAGCTGCAATGGAACAGGGCCGTGAAGCGGAGCTCCAGTCCGCCGCTGCGGGGGTCGAGGCTGCCGGCCAGTTCCTGGGCCTCGATGGCGATGCACAGCCCCGGCGGCAGCGGCAGGCCCAGAAACCGGGTCGTGCGCCAGGTGAGCGGGGGGATGGTCAGCCCGGCGGGGTCGAACACCACGGAGCATCGGCCGTCGCTCCCGCTGACGCCCAGCTGGGCCTGGCCACCACCGCCGCGTGCGTCGTAGCTGAAGCCGGGGTAGGCGCCGATCCTGAGGCCGCAGCCCCCGAGGGTGGCGAGCTGCAGTGGGGTCATGGCGTCCTGGATCGGCGTGTCAGGGGCGTGTCAGAACTCGCGGAGCACCTCGAGGCTTCCCCTGGCATGGAGATCGGCGAGGGCGTCGTAGCCGCCGATCAGCTGGCCGTCGATGAAGATCTGCGGCACCCGGCCGGGCTCCTGGGGATGGCTCACCCGATGCGGGATGCCGAGGGTGCGCAGCATCCGCAGGGCCCTGGCGGAGTAAGGGCAGCCCGGCAGCACGGCGATCTCCACCCGGGGCGGCTCGTTGCTCACTGGGGTGGGTGCGACTGTCGCCTGCGCCACCGGGAGAGCCGCATCCGGCTGGGCGGGGTCGAACATCCCCACCAGCAGGTCGGCTCCCTTGAGCACCTGGGAGCCCGGTTCGAGATGGCCGCCCCACACCTGGCAGGCACCATCGGAGAAGCTCAGGTGCAGGTGCACCCCCTCGGGGGCCAGGGTGCCCTGCAGGGTGATGATCTCCAGCTCCCCCCGCAGCACGGTGGGATCGGCCTGGCCGGGGCACTGGAAGGCCGCCTGGGAGAGGTTGCCCACCACACTCAGCACGAAACCGCTGCAGCCTTCCTGCCGGGCCAGCTCCTCGAGGGCCTGGCGCACGTCACTGCCGGGCTCGAGGTGGAGCGCCAGGAAACGCATCGGCGACAGGGCTGAACGGCCAGGCAAACCTACCCTTCGCCAGGGACGCCCGTGCCTGCAACCTCCCTCTCCCCGTTCCCTCGCCCCGATCGGGTCTCCGGCCCTGACCATGGCCTTCAACGCCCCCCGCTCCTACATCCTTCTCTCGATCGGGGCGGCCGTCGCCACGATCGTGCTGAAGACCGCCGCCTGGCAGCTCACCGGATCGGTGGGTCTCCTCTCGGATGCCATCGAGTCGGTGGTCAACCTGGTGGCGGCCCTGGCGGCCTTCGGTGCCCTCAGCCTGGCCGCCAAGCCGGCTGACCGGCGGCACCACTACGGGCATTTCAAGGCGGAGTACTTCTCCAGCGGTCTGGAAAGTGCCCTGATCCTGGTGGCGGCCGTGGCCATCCTCTACACGGCCGTGGGCCGCCTGTTCGAACCCCAGCCCCTGGGGCCCCTGGACGTGGGCCTGGCCCTCTCCCTGGTGGCCACGGCTCTCAACGGCCTGGTGGCCCTGTTGCTGCTGCGGGCCGCCCGGCGGTTCGATTCGATCACGCTGCGGGCCGACGCCCACCACCTCCTCACCGACGTGTGGACCTCGATCGGGGTGGTGGCCTCCCTGCTGCTGGTTCCCCTCACCGGGCTCACCCTGCTCGATCCCCTGGTGGCCATCGCCGTGGCGATCAACATCCTGGGCACCGGCTGGAGGCTCCTGCGGGAGACGGCCTCGGGCCTGATGGACCGATCCCTGCCGGAGTCCGAGCAGCAGCTGCTGGAAGCGGTGCTGGCCTCCCATGCCGGCACATCCGTGGCCTTCCATGCCGTCCGGACCCGCGTGGCAGGCTCCCGGCGGTTCGTCTCGCTCCATGTGCTGGTGCCCGGTGCCTGGAGTGTCCAGACGGGGCATGACTACTGCGAGGCGCTGGAGCGCGAGATCGTTGCCCTGCTCCCGCGGGCCCATGTGTTCACGCACCTGGAGCCGATCGAGGACCCCGTCGCCTGGAACGATGGCGGCTTCCAATGGGACCAGGGCTGAGGGCTGCCGTGCCTCACAGCGCCCGGGCCGGACCCTGCAGACCCGGCGTTCCGCCCGGTGGTGGCGGGGCCCATCGCGGCGGTTCGAGGCTGGCGAGCAGGGCAGCGATCCCCACCAGCCCCAGCAGCAGCCACCACCGCCGCGGAGGCCCCACCCGGCCCGATCGACGCGGCAGGCGCTGGCGCCGCTCGGCCTGCATGCCCAGCGGCCGGCCGCAGCGTCCGCAGACATAGCGGCCGCCCAGACTTCGATCGGCCTTCACGGACCAGCTGCCGCAGTTGGGGCACGCCATCACCAACCTCCCTGCCCGTGGGTGTGCATCCTCCGCTTCTAGCCCGCCAGCTTGAGCAGGTAGAGCACCTCCTCCAGGGCGTCAGCGGCCAGCTGGCCGGCGTAGCGCTGGGGGTGCTGCGCTGTGCAGCAGCTGGCGAAGGGCTGCAACAGGGTGGAGGGCCGCGGGTGGCAGAACTGCACGACGCTGAGCCGGGCCTGCTGGCTGCCAGGCGGGGCCACCACCCGGTGCCAGCCACTCGGGATCAGCCCGTTGCTGAGCCGTTCCAGCATCAGTCCACTGTTGATCACCACCTGGCCTTCCGGCGGGACGGCATCCACCCAGTCCTCGCCCACCCGGACCTGCAGGCCTGGTGCGGTGGCACGTGGCAGGGCGGTGATCAGATTGATGTCGGCGTGGGGGGCTGCCCAGGCGTGACCCTCCCTGGGCGCCTGGATGATCGGGGGGTAGTGGACCGCCCGGGTGAGGGTCGGGGCGTCGGCCACCATCGCCTCGAAGATGTCCTCATGGACGCCGAGCCCCACGGCGATCACCCGCAGAAAGCGGCGCTGCAGATCGGCGATCGCCCGGTGGAACGCCCCCAGCACGGCGGTGATCCCGGGCACGGCGGCCTCGGGCAGGAGGGGTTCGGGATAGAGAAGCGGGAAGCGCCGTCGCAGCGGATGGCTGGCCGGCAGCGGCGCAGCCCAGTTGAGCATTTCCTTCCAGTCGGCCAGACCCTCCCCGGCTGCCGTCTCCACCAGGGTTCCGGTGTACCCGGTCTGGCCGCAGGCAGCCTCGACGGTGAAGGCCTCCTTTTCTGGGCGGGGCAGCCGGAAGAACTGCTCCAGTCGTCCATAGGCCTCATCCAGCAGGGCTGTCGGTAGATCGTGGTTCGTGTACACGAATCCGGTCGCCAGGCTGCGACGCACCCCATCGACCACGGCCTCCCGGGCCGTGCGGTCACCCCGCTCGAAGCGCAGCAGGTCGACATCGAGCATCGGGAGGTTCATCGCGGTCGGGCGGCGCTCACGGGACTGGGCACTGGGCTCAGGCCACCGAGACCCCTTTCCAGAAAGCCACCCTCCCCTGGATCTCCCGGGCGGCCTGCTTCGGCTCGGGGTAGTACCAGGCGGCATTGGCGTTCACCTGGCCGTCGACCACCACGTCGTAATAGTGGGCCTCGCCCTTCCAACCGCAGACGGTGCGGTGATCCGACGGGCGCACGCAGGCCGGATTCAGGGCCTCGGCGGGGAAATAGGCGTTCCCTTCCACACGCACGATGTCGTCGCTGCTGGCGATCACCGCACCGTTCCAGCTGGCTTGCATGAAGGTCTCCCGGATGGGCGCCATCCTGGCCCTTCCACCGGGCCGGCGCTTGCCAACCCCGTCAGGTTCCAGTTCAGTGCAGCCACCGTTCAGAAGAGAGGGAGTCTGTGATGGATCACCCCACAGCCCTGGCTTCCTGGCGTCACCGTGGTTGCAGCGTCGATCTCTGCGCCGACGCCGGCCGTGTCGCCCCGTTCCGGATCACCCACCCCAGCGGCCTGTCGCTCGGCGAGGTCGCCAATCTCCGCGAGGCCAGGGACCTGATCGACGAGGAGCTGCCCCTGCTGCGTCAGCGCCTCGCTGCTTCGGCCTGACGCCCCCGCCGCGGGGGTGCCGTGCCGCTCCGCCATGCCGCTCCGCCGTGCCGCTCCGCCGTGCCGCTCCGCCGTGCCGCTGCCCCGCCGTGCCCTGGGCAGGACGTCATACCCATGGCCGACATTCGCTGTAGGACAGGTGGGTTGGTTGCGCCCGTTCGGCCTGGGTCATGATCCCCACCCTCTCGGAACGTCTCCAGGCCCGCAGCCATGACCCCTACTGGCGCTGCCATCCCCCCGCTCCCTGGGGGCTTCCGCTGGAAACCCCGGTGGCCCTGCAGGTGCTGCGCCAGCCGACTGACCCGACGACCAGTGACCCGACGAGCACCGACCAGCTGAGCAACGACAAGCTGAGCACCGACCAGCCGACTGCCGAAGTCCAGCTCCGGGATTTCGGGGGCAGGGATTTCGGGAGCAGGGACCTGGGGGGCAGGGAATGGGTTCTGCTGCTGGCCATCGCCCTGGTGTGGCTGCTGGAGGGCCTGGAGGCCCTGCGCCAGATTCTCGGGCGGAGGCGCCGAGCCAGCGGTTCACCTCCGCCGCAGCCGCAGCCGCAGGGCCCCGATTCCCGCTCCAGGCTGGGCAGGCCCCTGTTTTCAGGATCCCGGGCCGGCGACTGGCTGCCGGCTCGAGCCGCTGTTCAGGGTCGTTGACGGTGGGAAGCGTTGCTGTGACGGGATGATGCCCGAAGCCTCCAGAGGAGCGGGTGTGTTCGATCTGACTCAGCAGCTGCTGGGCTCTGTCAGGGTTTCTCCCCTGCATCGGGCCACGGCCGAGGGGCTGCAGGGTCAGCACCGGCAGAGGGCCCTCGTGGTGCGGCGCATCCTGCCCAATTTCATCATCATCGGGGCCGCCAAATCAGCCACGACGACCCTCACAACCATTCTTCCCCGCCATCCCCAGATCTTCATCAGCCGCCCGAAGGAGCCGAAGTTCTTCGGGCGGCATTACGCCAAGGGGTGGATGTGGTATCGCAAACTCTTTCTCCCCGGCCGGGGCTATCCCCTGCGGGGGGAGGCCAGCACGATGTACGCCAGTGCGCTTCCTGAGTTTCGCTGTGCTCCTGCGCTGATGCAGCGCTACCTCCCCGATCTCAGGATTGTCTATGTCGTTGGCCATCCCCTCGATCGTCTCGTCTCCCATTGGCGCCATCTCCGGGGCCGCAAGCCGGACTTCGTGGCCTTCGAGGACTTTCTCTCCAACCGCCATGCCGCGAATCTGCTGATCGGATGCTCCAGTTACCACGCCCGGATCAGCGATTACCGGGCCCATTTCCCTGAGGCTCAGATTCACTGCATGACCTTTGAGGATCTTCTGGCCGATCCCGCTGATGAGCTGGCCAGGCTGCTCGCGTTCCTCGGTGCTGCCTCGGTCGCGCCGGAACAGCTGCTCGACGACGGCAGCCTGCCCGCGGTCAACAAGGCTGGGGAGAAGGGGCGGACGCTCGTGCCCTCACCCCGCTGGCCCCCTGAGCTGCGCCGCCAGGTGATCGACCGTCTGCGCCCGGATGCCGAAGCCTTTCTTGCTTCCATCGGCAAAGCAACGGACTATTGGCGTTGGTGAGGGCCGAAGACCTTGAATGGTGGTCAGGGCCAACGGCCCCAGGATTCCGTCCTGTCCCCGCTGGTGTCCGGGGCGCCACCCTCCACCGTGCTGCCGTCCACCGTGGTCCCATCCGTTCCCATTCCGATGCTCCGCCAACCCCATCTCTCCTGCTGCCTTGCCCGTGCTGGATCCCTTGCGGCAGCTGGCCTGATGGCGCTGGCGGCTGCTTCCCCCAGCCCGGCGGCGCCGGCCGAAGCCGCCACATCCCAGGAGGCTGTGTACGGCTTCGGCTGCGTGCAGCAGGACGGCAACTATCTGGTCGGCCTCGGCCTGATCCCCCGGCCGAGCTTTGATCTGGCGCTCAATCCGATGTCGGTTCCCCCCCTGAAGGGATCGGGACTGCGTCCGATCGCGCAGCTTTCCGGACCGGTGGGCGGGGTCTCGGTCTCCCACCGCTGCACCTCCATCGCCACCCGGCTCACCAACCTGGCTCTGGCCACGGGCACGGCCTCCCCGGTGGGGATTCTCACGCTCACCCAGTTTCTGCAGGCCGGCATCGTGGCCGGTCAGCCGGTGATCGCGATCGGCCAGCTGGCCCTTCCCGATGTGCTGGCGACGCTGCCCCTCGGAACTGATCCCCAGCAGGCCCTCAACCGGGTGACCCAGCGGATCCAGCAGGTCGCCGCCGCTCCGGCCATTGCCGAGGTGCTGCTGCGGGAGGGGCTGGTGGAATTCGTCGAGATCGAGATTCCCTGATCAGGGGCGTCAGCGATCAGGGGCGCCAGCTGACCCTTTCCCGCCCGCTCCCCAGGCACCGCCTGCCTTGCAGGGGCTCCAGCCAGATGACCACAGCCAGCCAGTGGAGCAGCACTGCGGACCACAGGGAACCGCTGAGGACGTACTCCAGCACGCAGGCGCTGCCGAGCAGGGTGCACTGCAGCAGAAAGCGCGGGTCATGGAACACCGCCCACCCCTGGGGATACCAGAACCTTGCCGCCAGCGGGTGGTAGGCCACGAACAGACCCACGCTCAGCGCCCCCCAGGCCGCCATGGCGCCGCCGCCCACCCCTTCGAGCGGGTGGGGCAGCAGCAGCACCCGGAAGACCAGCTCCTCCACCAGGGCCGGCATCAGCAGCAGCCCGGCGGCACGCCGCAGCGTCAGCCGCCACGGCCCCCAGCGCCAGGGGCCCTGCAGAAAGCCGCTGCGAAAGCCGAGCGGCAGGGCCACGGCCGCATACAACCCCAGCACCAGCAGGGACCAGCTCAGCGGTGGACCCAGGATTGGCGGGAAGAGGGCATCCCCCAGCCGCTGGAGCAGGGTGCCGACCACGGGCAGCTGGCCGAGCAGGCTGGTGGGGGCCAGAGGTGCGAGGGTGTCGTCCTTGCCCGGGATCTGATTGGTGCGCAGGATCCAGATCGGCAGTCCTCCCCGCACGAACACCGTGGCCATGCCGTCATGGGCCCGGCGGGGGAGCATGGAGCGCCAGCTCAGCAGCACGTCCTGCGCCCGCTGGCTGGTCTGGAACGTCGCGCTGGCGGCGCCTTCCTGGCGTCCGGTGCCGGCGCTGGCAGTGACGCCGGCATTGTGGCGCCAGTCCTGACGCACCATGCCGAAGGGGGTGAGCAGGCTGTTGAGGGCCTCGCCGAGCCGCTCACGGCGGCTCCGTTCCCCAGGTGGCTGATCGGCGGCCAGGCTCCCCTGCCGGCGCAGCAGATCGAGGGCGATCCAGAGGGCCTGGCTGGAGTCCTGCACGCAGGAGGTGGCCGGCGTCACCAGGGCCACCCCGGTCCCGTCCCCGGAGCGGTAACGGGCGCTGAGGATCTCGCTCTGGACCGCGAGCACATCCAGCAGGGGGCCATCGAGGGGCACCAGCACATCGGCGATCGGTCGGGTGCCGACCCAGCCCCGCTGGAGGTTGCCGGCGTAGGCGCTCCAGTCCTGGCTGCCCGCCACGATGCCGTTCGGATTGTTGGCGTAGATCTGGTGGTAGCGGAGATCCAGCCGGGGATCGCCGCTGAACGGATCGCGCACCACCCGTGCCTCGCCGAAGGCGAAGTGGCCCGTCACGGTCCAGCCCGGGGTGGGCTCCCCATCGGCTCCCCCGATTCCGCCGAAGCTGTGCACCAGCAGGGCCCGCTGCCCGACGGCGGCCAGGGGCGGCCCCTCTGGGGCGCCCGGCGGGCGGGACCCCGATGCCGGCGGGTCCACGCTGTCGGGGAGCACGGCGATGGACTGGAGACTGCCCCGTCGCAACGTGGCCGCTGACCAGGTCTCCCGGTTGATCACCGCCAGAGCGGCACTGGTGCCCCGCACCACCCGCTGCGGGGTGAGGCTCAACAGGGCGCGGGGCTGGATCGCCTGCACGGTGAACACCCCATCGGCCGTGGGTGAGCCATAGAGCAGCCATCCCTGGGCGTTCAGCGGGGAGCCGGCCAGACCTGTGGGATCCAGCATCAACCGGCCGAACCGGTCGGGGGGCAGGCGGGGAATGCGGATGCGCTCCTCCGGTCCGTCGAAGCCCCCGCTGGCCGGGTCGAAGTGGCGCACCAGCACGCGGTCGGGATCATCTGGGGTCGGCACCGCAGCCACCACGGTGGCCAGGGCCATCCAGCGGCCGCTGGTCTGCACCGGCGGCCGGCCGATGCGCAGGGTGTCGCCCTCCAGGCTCACCTCCTCCAGCTGCACGGTCAGGTCGTCCACCGGTCGTGCCCCGGCCAGCGACTGCAGGGGCCCCACCGCCTTGCGACCATCGAGGCGTGTCGGCACCACGTTGGCCGCTGCTGCCGCCTGGCGGGCCGAGGCGCCCAGATGGATGTCCGTGGTGACGGCCGCCACCAGGGCCTGGAGCTCGGGATGTTCGGCCCAGGTGAGCCGCAGCCGCCGTCCGCGCAGCTGCTGTTGTCCGGCGGGGGTCTGCTCCAGCTCCACCCAGACCCAGTCGCCGCCGCGGCTGGCGGTCTCGGCGGGGGTCGGCAGGATCAACCGACCCATCCACGCGGCGTGGGGTCGGTACAGGAGCGGTGAGGGGCGTCGGTCGAGGGGATAGGCGCCCGGCTGGCTGTAGGGCGAGCGGCGCGCCAGGGCCTCGCTGCTCACGGGCAGGGGGTCGGTCGGGGTTCCCCGCCGGCCTGGCTCGGCCAGGAGCGGGCCCAGGAGCTGGGGCAGTCCCGTCAGCAGCACGACGGCCATGGCCAGCAGGCCGGTCAGCCAACGGCGCCGTCCCAAGGCGCTCCAGCTCGCGTTGCTCATGGTCCCTCCAGGATGCCGATGTCCAGCTGCGAGCCCCGCTCGGTGGCGACCACCGCGATGCCGCTGCGGATCCTCTCCCGCAACGTGCCGACGTGGCTGATCAGCCCGATCATGCGACCGCCCTCGCGCAGCCGGTCGAGTTCATCCATCGCCAGCTGCAGGCTGTCGGCGTCCAGGCTGCCGAACCCCTCATCGATGAACAGGGCCTCCAGGCGCACCCCGCCGCTGTGGGCCTGCACCGTGTCGGCGACCCCCAGGGCGAGGGCCAGGGAGGCCTGGAAGGTCTCCCCGCCGGAGAGGCTGGAGACCTCGCGCTCCTCCCCGGTGAACGCATCCAGCACCCTCAGACCCAGGCCGGCCTTGCTGCCGCGCCGCTGACCCGAGTCGTCCGAGAGACGCAGGTCGTAGCGGCCGCCGCTCATCAGGGCGAGGCGCTGGTTGGCGTAGCCGCAGATCTCCTCCAGGTAGGCGGAGAGAATCCAGCGCTGCAGGGAGATGTGGGGCTGGCTGCGTCCCCAGCAGCGGTCCGCCACGGCGTTGATCAGGTCGGCCGTGGTCTGCAGCCCGCGCAGCTGCTGCTCACCCTGGCGGTGGCGTTCCACCAGGGCCGAGATCGTCTGGCGAGCGCCAGCCGCCCGGGTGAGGCGCTCCAGGGCGGCCTCGCGGCGCGCATCGGCCTGCGCGCGGGCCTCGTAGGCCGCCGCGGGATCGGGACGCTCCTGCGGCACATCCTGCAGCTCCAGCGAGGCCAGCACCCCTTGCTGCCGCAGCCGTTCCTCAGCGTGGCGCTGGATCTCCGCCTGCCACCCCGCCCGCTGGTCCGGCTCGGCCAGAGCCTGCTCCAGGGTGGCCCGATCGCTGAAGCCGGCGCTGAGGAGATCCTCGGCGAGGCGCCGCCCAGCCTCCTGCTCGCGGCTGACTGCTCCGTGCCAGGCCTGGCTGGCCCGGGCCAGATGGTCCAGGGCCCGGGCCAGCTCCGTGGCGTCCTCGAGCAGGCGGCTGGGATCCTGCCCCTCGCCGAGCTCGGCCGTCAGACGCTCCTGCAGGCCCCGGGCCCGCTCCGCTTCACTGCGGGCCCGCTCCCGGTCCCTGGCCCCATCGAGGCGCAGCTGCTCCAGACGTTTCTCGTAGGTCAGCAGCTCCTGCCCCAGCTTCTGATCGTCCAGCTCCAGCTCGGGCAGGGCCTCCGCCTGCCGGCGGGCGGCCGCCAGCTCGTTCTCGGCGGCGGCGGCCGCCGCCTGGGCGCTCCGCTGGGCCCCGGCGAGATCGGGCTCCAGAGGGCCCACCTGCTCCTCGAGGCTCTGGCGCCGCGCCAGGCAGCGTGCCTGCTCGCCCCGGGCCTCGGCCAGGGCGCGGGCGGCGGCCTCCAGGTCCTGCTCCGCGGCCGCCACGGCCTGGTCGTCGACGACCGTCCCGTCAAGGGCCGATCCGTCAAGGGCGTCCCCGTCAGGGGCCGATCCGTCGAGACTGTGTTCGCCAACAGCCTGCCCCGCACCCGCCCCCTTTCCGGCGGTGGCTGGCTGCGGGTGTGTCCTGGAGCCGCAGACCGGGCACGGCACACCGCTCTGCAGACCGGCGGCCAGTCGGGCGACCATGCCGGCCAGCTGGCGTTCCCGCAGATCGAGCTGGTGGCGGCGGGCCCGTTGTTGCCGCTCCTCGACCGACAGCGCCGCGGCCGTGGCCTGCACGGCCTGCCGCTGGGCGGCCTCGAGCTGCTCCAGCAGGCCGGTCCGGGCCCGGGCCTGCGCGGCGGCCTGGGCCAGGCCGGTGAGGGCGTCGCGGCAGGAACGGGCGGCCAGGATCCGCGGTTCGAGCTGGCTGCGCCGCTCCTGGTGCGCGGCCACCAGGGCCAGCCCCCGGCTGATGCGGGCGGTGCCTTCCTCGACCGCCGCGGCGGCCTGGCGCTGGGCGGTGTGGGCCTCCCGCGCTTCCTGGCTCAGGCCCACCAGGCGTTTCAGCTCCCCTCGCCGGGCAGCCAGGCTGGTGAGGGCCGTCGTGAGTGCCCCCGCGTCCGGCGGCTGGAGCAGGTCCATGGCCACCACGACGTCCGGCAGCCCCTGGCCCCCGTCCCGCCGATGCCGCGCGACGCTCAGCGAAGCCTGGCAGGCCTGCTCCGCCCTGTTGCGGGCTTCCCGGGCTTCGCTGATGGCCCTGAGGCTGGGCCGCAGCTGCTCCGCCCGCTCCGCCAGGTCCAGCCTCAGCCGCAGCTGGGCGATCGCGGCGTCCTGCCGCTCGAGCTCCTGCAGCCGCTGGCGGGCGCCCTGGCGGCGGTCCCACCGTTCGGTGAGCGTCAGGCAGGCCTGCAGGTCGGCCTGGGCCTGTTCGAACCGGCGCACGGCGACTTCATGGTCCGATCGTGCCGTGGCCTCCTGGGTGGCGATGGCCGCCCCGAGGGCCTCGAGAGCGGCCTGATCCAGCTCAGGGCCGTCCGGCTGCGGTGCCGCGTCCGCCCGGATCGAGGCGTCAGGCTCCGACCAGGGTTCCCACGCCTGCCACACCTGCTCGCGCCATGTCGCCAGGCAGCGGCGCTGCTCGGCCAGGCCAACCCGGGCCTGGCGGGCCTGATCCTCCAGCCAGCCCATGGCGCGCTCGTAGAGCGTGGTGTCGAAGAGGGTCTTGAGCAGGGCTTCGCGCTCCTCGTCCCGGGCCCGCAGCACCTCGGCGAAGCGCCCCTGGGGCAGCAGGATCACCTGGCGGAACTGGGCTGCATCGAGACCCACCAGCCGGGTGATCTCCCGGCTGACCTCCGTCACATTGCCCGCCACCGGCTCGCGGCCCTCCCCCACCAGCCGCCAGAGGGCCGCCTTCGCCGGTCGGGAGGTGGTGCCGCTGCCGCGGGCCTTCGGCGCCTCGTGGGCCGGCTGCCGCTCCACCCGCCAGCGGCCGTCGGCCGCCGAGAATTCGAGCGCCACCCGGGGGACGGCCCCGGCTGGGGCATGGTCGGAGCGCAGACCCTTGACGCTGCGCTCACCGGAGACCTCGCCGTAGAGGGCGAAGCAGAGCGCATCGAGCAGGTAGGTCTTGCCCGATCCCGTGCTGCCGTGGATCAGGAACAGCCCATCGCGGGCGAGGTTGTCGAAGGGCACACGGACCGCTTCGGCATAGGGCCCGAAGGCCTCGATCTCCAGCAGATGCGGCCTCATCGTTCCGTCGCCTCCTGCCCAGTGGGGTGCTGCCGATCCCCAGGGGCCTCCCCGCCATCCCTTCGGCCGGCCGCCGCCAGGGCCTGGCGCAGCAGCTCGGCTTCGGCGGGCAGGGGCGGGCGACCCTGCTGGTCGGCGTAGAAGGCCAGGCTCCGCTCCAGAGGCCCCCGGGCGCTGCGGATGCTGAGCGTGCGGCCACTGGCCGAGGCGGGGGTCCCCTCCGGGCGACGGTGCCGCAGCTCCACGATGTGGGGGAACCGGACCCGCAGCCGCGCCATCGCCTGCAGGGGCAGCAGCTCATCCGTCAGTTCCACCCGCACCCAGGCCTGGCGGGCCGTCTCCAGTTCAGGATCGGCCAGAAGGGCCTCGAAGCGGCCGCTGAGGCTGCGCAGGGGGCGCCCGACCCCCAGGGGCACCACCTCGACCCGCAGTCCACCGTCCTCGGCCAGCTCCACCAGCCTCACCGACTTCACGTGCCGCTCCTCCGAGAAGGAGTAGGCCAGCGGCGTGCCGGAATAGGCCAGCCGCGGACCGTCCAGCTGCTGGGAGCCATGCAGGTGACCCAGGGCGACGTAATCGAAGCCCCGGAAGGCCTCCACCGGCACCGCATCGACACTCCCCACCGACAGCTCCCGCTCCGAGTCGGAGCTGCTGCCGCCGGCCACGAACGCATGGGCCACCAGCACCGAGCGGCCACCGCCCCGCTGCTGCAGGTCAGCGCGGATCCGCTCCAGGGCCAGGCTCGTCACTTCCTGGTGGCGCCAGCGCCCGAGCGGCTCCGCCCCCGTCGCCTGCTGGAGGCCCGGCCCGTCGAGCAGGGGCTCGAGGTAGGGAAGCGGGTACACCGCCACGGGGGAGCCCCCCCGCCGCGGCGCCACCAGCACCGGCTCGGCCGAGCGGCGCCAGCTGCCCCGGATCGTGACCTCCAGCGCCGAGAGCAGTTCGTCGTACACCGACACCCGCACATGGGAGTCGTGGTTGCCGGCGATCGCCACCACCGCGGTGCCGCTCTGGCGCAGTCGGGCGATGGTGTCGGTGAACAGCCGCACCGCCTCCGCGGGCGGGATCGCCCGGTCGTAGAGATCACCGGCGATCACGACCAGGTCCGCCTCGGCATCCCGGCTCAGCTCCACCAGCCGCTCCATGGCCTCCGCCTGGGCCTCCAGCAGGGAATGGCCGTGGAAGCTGCGGCCGAGGTGCCAGTCGGACGTGTGCAGCAGGCGCACGGCAGGCCCGAGGGAACGGCCATTCTGGCGGGGGGGGCTGTGGGGCTGTTCCCATCCCCCCGCCCTGTCCCGATGCCCTGCCGCGCACCGCTGCCCCTGGCCCAGCTGCCCCCCCTGCCGCCGCTGCGGCTGGCGGTGGTGGGCCACGTCGAGGTGGTCACCTTCCTGGCGGTGGACCGTCTGCCGGAGGCCGGGGAGATTCAGACGGCCCGCAGCTGCCTGGAGGTGGCTGCCGGCGGCGGTGCGGTCGTCGCCGTCCAGCTCGCCCGCCTCACCGGCTCCCCGGTGGCCTTCTTCACCGCCCTGGGGCGCGATGCCGTCGGGGAGCGGGCGGCGGCGGACCTCGAGGCCCTGGGGCTGGAGCTGCATGTGGCCTGGCGCGACAGGCCCACCCGAAGGGGGGTCACCTTCGTGGACAGTTCGGGTGAGCGCACGATCACGGTGATCGGCGAGCGGCTCAACCCCGGCGGTGAGGATCCCCTGCCCTGGTCGAGCCTCACGGCCTGTGACGGGGTGTTCGTGACCGCGGCCGATCCCATGGCTCTCCAGCACGCCCGCAGGGCCCGGCTGCTGGCCGCCACACCGCGGGTGCGCCTGCCCGTGCTGCGCCAGGCCGGCGTGCGCCTCGATGCCCTGATCGGCAGTGCTCTGGATCCGGCGGAGCGGGTCGAGGCTGGCGCCCTGCAGCCCGAGCCTGCCCTGCGGATCGCCACGGCGGGGGCGGCGGGAGGGGAATCCTGGCCGTTCGGACCCTTTGCCGCGCCACTGCGCCATCGTCCCGCCCTCGATGCCTACGGGGCCGGGGACTCCTTCGCCGCTGGGGTCACCGCGGGCCTGGCGGCCGGCTGGGGCGTGCCTGCGGCGATCAGCCTGGGCTGCCATTGCGGCAGTGCCTGTCTGGATGGGCGCGGTCCCTATGCCAGCCAGCTGCACCGCACCGCCTCGGGCGCCCTGAAGCCCGTCGGATGATGGCCTCGCGGCAGCAGCTGAGCCTTCTGGGCCCACCCGCCGGTCAGCCGTTGCGGCTGGAGCGCCCCGGCCTGGTGCTGCGCCACTGGCCGGCCTGGCTCGACGATGCCGATCTCTGGCTGGAGCGGCTGCTGATCGAGGTGCCCTGGAAGCAGGAGTGGATCGTCCTGCATGGCCGCCGCCATCCGCTGCCGCGGCTCACCGCGGCGATGGGTGACCCCGGCTGCCACTACAGCTACAGCGGCGTGGCCAATCCCCTCGAGCCCTGGAGCTCCGCGGTCGAGGAGCTGCGCCGGCGGGTCGAGGCCCTGCTGTACCCCCGGGACCCCACCCAGCCCAGCGACGCGGCCCCGGGCTTCACCAACGTGCTGCTCAACCTCTACCGCGACGGCCACGACCACATGGGCTGGCATGCCGATGCGGAGCCCAGCCTGGACCCCACCGCCCCGATCGCCTCCCTGAGCCTGGGGGCCAGCCGCTGTTTCCGGCTGCGGCCCCGCACCCGGCCGGCCCCGACCCCAACCCCGGCCCCGACTCCGAACAGCGACGCAGGCCCCCTGGGCGCGCTGAGCCTCGAGCTCGGCCGTGGCGATCTGCTCGTGATGGATCCCCCCAGCCAGCGCCACTGGCAGCACCAGCTGCCGCCGCGCCGCCGGATCCGCGACGCCCGGATCAACCTCACCTTCCGCCGCGTCATCCCCCGTGGGGGTTCGATGGCCGAGTGATCCGGGGCCCTAGGGCAGGGCGACCAGCACCCCTCCGAGGGCGATCAGGGCGATCCCCAGCCAGCTCCGCCCACTCAGCTGCTCCCCCAGCACCAGAACGCCCAGCAGGGCCACGAGCACCACACTGAGTTTGTCGATCGGGGCGACGCGGGAGACCGGACCCAGTTCCAGGGCCCGGAAGTAGCAGAGCCAGGAGACGGCCGTCGCCAGGCCGGAGAGTCCAAGGGCCACCAGGCTCCCCCTGGGCAGGCTGCCCAGCGCCTGTCCCTGCAGCTGGCCGGTGGCCAGCAACCCCACCGCCAGAGCGATCACCACCACCAGGGTGCGCAGAAAGGTGGCGAGGTTGGGCTCCAGACCGGCCAGGCCGAGCTTGGCCAGCAGGGAGGTGAGGGCGGCACTAGCCGCCGCCAGCACCGCCCAGAACTGCCAGCTCGCCAGCAGGCCCGCTCCCACCACCTCGTCGGCCCCGCTGCTCATGGCACCAGGTTCACGAGCTTGCCGGGCACCACGATCACGCGGCTTGGGGCCTTCCCCTCCAGCCACTTGGCGGCGATCTCGCTGTCGAGGGCGATCCGCTCGAGGGTGGCCTTGTCGGCATCGGCCGGCACGTCCAGGTTGCCGCGCACCTTGCCCTTGATCTGGATCACCAGGGGAATCGTGTCGCGCAGCAGCGCCTGGGCATCGGCGCGGGGCCAGCTCTGCAGATGGATGCTGGCAGCGGCGCCGCTGCCAGCGCCGAGCATGGCCCAGAGCTCCTCGGCCAGGTGGGGCGCGAAGGGCGCGAGCAGCAGCAGCAGGGTGCGCAGCGCCTCCCGGGCCACCGGCTCTGGGGCGGCTTCGAGGTGCTCGGTCATGGCGTTGCTGAGCTTCATCAGCTCCGAGACCGCGGTGTTGAACTGAAAGTCGCCGTCGAGGTCGTCACTCACCGCGGCGATGGCGGTGTGCACCGCCCGGCGCAGCTCCCTGGCGCCGGGGTTGAGCGCCGCGGCATCGATCGACACGGCCGCCGGGTTCTCCCCCGGGGCTGCCGTCCCGTCGCCATCGAGCCTCAGGCCCCGGGCGCGGGCCCCGTCCACCAGGCGCCACAGGCGCTGCAGGAAGCGGAACTGCCCTTCCACATCGGCGTCGTCCCACTCCAGATCCTTCTCCGGAGGTGCCTTGAACAGGATGAACATCCGTGCCGTGTCCGCCCCGTAGCGGTCGATCACCACGGACGGGTCGACGCCGTTGTACTTCGACTTCGACATCTTTTCGTAGAACACCTCCAGCACCTCGCCGGTCGTCGGGTCGCGGGGGTCGGTGGGGTCGGCCACATCGGCCGGGGCGATGTACTTGCCACTGACCGGGTTCTTGTAGGTGATTCCCTGCACCATCCCCTGGGTGAGCAGACGGGTGAAGGGTTCGGAGAAACCGAGCAGGCCCCTGTCCCGCAGCACCTTGGTGAAGAAGCGGGCATAGAGCAGGTGCAGGATGGCGTGCTCGATCCCACCCACGTACTGGTCCACCGGCAACCAGTCGTCGACCGCCTCACGGCGGAAGGGCAGGGCGTCGTTGTGGGGGTCGCTGTAGCGGAGGTAGTACCAGCTGGAGCACATGAACGTGTCCATGGTGTCCGTCTCCCGCCGGGCGGCCTGGCCGCAGCTCGGGCAGGCGACCTGCCACCAGCTCTCCAGCTGGGCCAGGGGGGAGCCGCCTCGGGCGCTGATGGCCGCACGGCGGGGCAGTTCCACCGGCAGCTGATCGGCCGGCACGGGCACCACTCCGCAGCTGGGACAGTGAATCACCGGGATCGGACACCCCCAGTAGCGCTGGCGGGAGATCAGCCAGTCGCGCAGGCGGTACTGAACCTTCTGCCACCCCCAGCCCTGCTCCGCCGCCGTCCGGGTGATCGCCTGCTTCGCCTCGCCGCTGGCCAGCCCATCGAAGGGCCCGGAGTGGATCATCACCCCGGGCTCCGTCCAGGCCCCACCTTCGTAGGCGCGCTCGTCACTGCCCTCGGGGATGATCACCTGCCGCACCGGCAGTCCGTACTGGCGGGCAAAGACGAAATCGCGCTGGTCGTGGGCCGGCACCCCCATCACCGCACCGGTGCCGTAGTCGGCCAGCACATAGTCGGCGATCCACAGCGGGATCAGTTCGCCGCTGAGGGGGTGGCGCACGCGGGCGCCGATCGGCACGCCGCGCTTGGGCTTGTCTTCGGCAGTGCGTTCCTGCTCGCTCTGGCGGCTCACCAGGTCGCAGAAGGCCTCCACCGCGAGCTGCTGCTCCGCTTGGGTGAGCGTGGCCACCAGGGGATGCTCGGGTGCCAGCACCAGGTAGCTCACCCCGTAGAGGGTGTCGGGCCGGGTGGTGAACACGGTGATCCGCTCTCCACTCTCCTGGCCCTCGCCATCGACGACGGCGAAGCTGAGTTCGGCGCCGGTGCTGCGGCCGATCCAGTTCGCCTGCATCGTGCGGACCCGCTCGGGCCAGCCCTCCAGGGTCGGCAGGTCGTCGAGCAGCTGGTCGGCATAGGCCGTGATCTTGAGGAACCACTGGCGCAGCTTGCGTTTCTCCACCAGGGCTCCGGAGCGCCAGGAGCGCCCCTCACTGTCCACCTGCTCATTGGCGAGCACCGTCTGATCCACCGGATCCCAGTTGACGGTGGCGTCCTTCTGGTAAGCCAGGCCGGCCTCCAGGAACTGCAGAAACAGCCACTGGGTCCAGCGGTAGTAATCGGCGTGACAGGTGGCCACCTCTCGGTCCCAGTCGATCGAGAGTCCGAGCCGTTGCAGCTGCTGCCGCATCGCGGCGATGTTGCGGTCGGTCCAGTCGGCGGGGTCCACCCCCCGCTCGATCGCGGCGTTCTCGGCCGGCAGCCCGAAGGCATCCCAGCCCATCGGGTGCAGCACCCGGTGACCGCGCATCCGCTGCACCCTGGCGATCACGTCGGTGATCACGTAGTTGCGCACGTGGCCCATGTGCAGGTTCCCCGAGGGGTAGGGGAACATCGAGAGGGCCATGAACGGCTTCGGGTCGCCGCTGTCGGCGCTGCCGCCGCTGTCACCGGTGCCGCCGCTGGGGGTGCGGTGCAGCTGCTGCTGGTCCCAGTGGCGCTGCCAGCGCTCTTCGATGGCCTGCGGTTGGTAGCGGCTGCTCTCGCTCACGTCAGGCCAGGACTCGGATCTGTGATGGTGCCACAGGCGCGTTCAGCCCAGGCAGCGGATCACGCTCACCTGCTCCCGGTTGATCAGGGTGAGGGGGCGTTCGCTGTTGGGTTCTTCGCCCTGGCGCAGCCCGATGTAATAGACGTCCTGCCACTGGATCACCCCCTCCAGTTCACCGCCTCCGACCACCTGGATTCCCACCGCCTGCTTGCGGCGGATCAGGTTCTGGATGTGGCGCACGCTGGGCTGGGCCGTATCCAGCGTCGTCGGCTTGTGATCGAGGAAGCTCTGCATAGGATTCGCTCCAGGCTGAGGTTGCCCCATCGTGCTGCAGTACAGCAAATATCAAGGTCTGGGCAATGACTTTCTGCTGGTCGACGGTCGCGACGCCGCCGCCAGCGAGGAGTGCTTCGGCCTCACCCCCGAACGGATCCAGCGGCTGTGTGACCGTCGTTTCGGCATCGGCGCCGACGGCGTGATCCTGGCCGTGCCTCCCCGCGAGGGCGGTGAGTTGCGGATGCGGATCTTCAATGCCGATGGCACCGAGCCCGAGATGTGCGGCAACGGCATCCGCTGTCTGGCCCGCTTCCTCGCCGACAGCGATGGTGATGCCCCGGGGCGCTGCTGGCAGATCGAAACCCTGGCCGGGCGGATCGTGCCCGAGCTGCAGGACGACGGCACCATCCGTGTCGACATGGGCGCGCCGTTCCTGGAGCCTGCGGCGGTTCCGACCACCCTGCCGATCGGCGACGCCGGGATCCCGCAGGGGCAGCTGGAGGCTTGCGGTGCCTCCTTCCTGGTGGGGGCGGCCGGGATGGGCAATCCCCATGTGGTGATCCCCGTGGAGGATGTGGACGCGGTGGATCTCGAGCGCTTCGGTGCGGCCCTCGAGGTGGATGCCGCGTTCCCGGCCCGCACCAATGTGCATTTCGTGCAGGTGCTCGACCCGGGCCATCTGGTGATGCGGGTGTGGGAGCGCGGCGCGGGCCCGACCCTGGCCTGCGGCACGGGGGCGTGCGCCACGCTCGTGGTCTGCCATCGCCTCGGCCTCGCCGAACGGGAGGCCCGGGTCGATCTGCCGGGTGGCCCCCTGTGGATCGCCTGGGACGGCGCCACCGATCACGTGATGATGACCGGGCCGGCCGAGGCCGTGTTCGACGCGGTGCTGGCGCCCTCGCTGTGGGGGGAGGCCCCCGAGACCTCCGGTCCTGACGCTTCTCAGGATCTGCCCTTCACGCCCGCCACCGCTGAGCCCTTCACGGCTGAGCCCGCCAAGGCCGGCCTCGCGGAGGAGGCCACACCGGCGCCGCCGCCCGTCGACTGCGCCACCGTGTGTGTGCAGGGCTGCATCCGTCCCGAGGCCTGCCCTTCTGCCGCGGCGCGAGCCCGGGTGGAGGCCCTGCTCAGCAGCAGCTCCCTCGATGATCTGGTGAACCTGGCGACCAGCTCGCTCGAGAGCCGCACCCGGGCCCGTTTCGAGCGGGACACGGGTCGGCCGGGCTGAGCCGTCGGGCGTGACGACCGCCGCTTCCGGCCACGGCCCGCTGTACCTCGACGCCTGTGCGACCACGCCGCCCGCGGCAGCGGTGCTGGAGGCCATGGCGTCGGCCGCCGCCACCGCCTGGGCCAATCCCTCCAGCCTGCATGGCTTCGGCCTCGCCGCCGCCGAGTTGCTCGAGCGCAGCCGGCTGGGCATCGCCAGCAGCCTCGGCTGCGATCCGGAGGCCCTGGTGTTCACCTCGGGGGGCACCGAGTCGATCCACACGGCCCTGCTGGGGGCCGCCGCTCCTCTTCCCAGTGGCCGTCTGCTGATCTCGGCGGTGGAGCATCCCGCCACCCTGGCTGCCGCGGCTGCCCTGGAGCGGCGCGGCTGGCAGGTGGCCGTGCTGCCGGTGGATCGGTTGGGCCGGATCGATCTGACGGCCCTCGAGTCCCTGCTGGAGCCCCCGACGCGCCTGGTGTCGGTGATCTGGGGGCAGAGCGAGGTGGGCACGGTGCAGCCGATCGAGGCGATTGGTCGCCGCTGCCGTCAGGCCGGCGTGGCGCTGCATGTGGATGCGGTGCAGGTGGTCGGTCACCGCGGCGTGGCGTTCAACCGGCTGCCGATCGATCTGCTCAGCTGTGCGGCCCACAAGCTGCAGGGGCCGCGCGGCGTGGGAGCACTGCTGGTGCGCCCCGATCTCCCCTTCGTGCCCCTGATCGGCGGTGGTGGCCAGGAGGGCGGCCGCCGGGGGGGGACGGAGGCCGTGGCGCTGGTGGCCGGCTTCGCCCGGGCCCTGGAACTCTGCGACGCCCGCCTTGCGGCCCATGGCGGCACCGATCCGGTGGCCGCGCTCAGGGATGGGCTGCTGCGCCGGCTGCTCGACCTGCCCGGCCTGCGGCTCAGTGGCCCGGATCCTCTCGGCGGGCCAGCCGCCTCGGACGACCGCCTTCCCCATCACATCAGCCTGCTGATCTCCGACACCGCGGGTGCCCCCCTCTCCGGCCGCCGGCTGGTGCCGATGCTGTGGCGGCAGGGGGTGGCGGCGAGCAGTGGCTCGGCCTGCAGTTCCGGTGGCGGCCCCGCCCCCAGCCCGGTTCTGCAGGCGATGGGCCTCACGCAGGCCGAAGCCGCCAGTGGCCTGCGCCTCAGCCTGGGGCCCTGGTTGCAGGCCGCCGACCTGGAGAGCGTGCCCGAGGCGCTGATGCGCTCCCGTGCGGCCCTGGCACAGGCCGATGGACGAGCGAGCAGTCGTTAAGGTCGCCCCAGGACCTGGTGATCCGATGCTTCCTGCTGATCTGCGCACGGCGGAGGCCGAAGCCCTCGAGGCCATCCAGGCGGCCCTGGCGGCCACCCCCAAGGGACTCTGGACGGTGGAGTTTCGCTTCCAAGGGCTGCGTCTGCTGCCCGTTGCCCTGCGCTTCCTGGCCGGGCTGGGCGGAGCTCAACCGGGCCTGCGCATGCTGTTTGCCGATGCGGGTGCCACGGCCCTGGCCAAGCGGGACGGACCCGACTTCGCCCCCCAGCTGGCCAGCCTGCGCGACCAGATGCGGCTGCAGCAGGC